>NZ_JAKUVW010000002.1:0-124495 GCF_026782085.1 Streptococcus oralis | reverse complement strand
ACTAATATCGACTGCTTCGTCGTAGGTCAAATTCAATAGATCTGCATGTTTCGTTTTGAATTCTTCAATATTCAGCCATGTTTCTTTGTCGTCTTCGCTGATTTGGCCGTCAATGGCAGAAGCTACTTCAATCGCCATAATATACATCGCACGCTTGTCAACCGTTAAAATATCTAGATGAGTGGAAATAATCCGCAAATAATCACCTTTCTTGCGTCCATCGCTTTCATAGGAATCTTCAAAATCCAATATTAGATACTCATATTTAAATGAGTTCCATGGATTATCTCCTATTTTAAAATCAGTCACCCCCCAACGTTCATCATTCGAAGAAAATTTATCCAAACTAACGCTAAAATAGAAATCATCATCACGTGCGTAAGAAAAACCAACTTCCACACCTTTGCGTTCTTTGAATCACATTTTCCAAGGAAATTCCATACAGGCCTGATAGATACTAATTTCGTAGTTGCCTTTAAGATATAGTCTCACTCGTCTTCCTAGTCGTCATAAACACGTTCACCATGGATTTTAATATATTCTTCGCGAAGCCTATCCAATTCTTCCCAGATGGGATCGTCAATAGCATCAATCGTTTGAATTTCTTCCAAACTCATCTCATTTGCTTCATCAAAGGTTAAAGATAAGATATCTTCGTGCTTTTCCTTGAATTCCTCGATTGTTAGCCATGTTTTCTTGTCATCTTCGCTAATTTGTCCATTAAAGATTGTAGCAATCTCAATAGCCATGATATAGAACGCTCTTTTATCAAGAGTGAGCAATTCAAGATGGGTAGAAGCCAAACGCAAAAAGTCTCCATTTTCGCGAAAATCAGTTACATAAGCATTCTCAAATTCCAAATTTAGATCTTCATCAATTTGTGAATAAAAACGGTATTTTATTCCTTCTTGTATCGGAATATGCAACCAACGTTCATCATAATCCTGTTTATCTAGTTTTAGATGAATGGCTATATCATTCCTATCTCTGATTTTAAGAAAACCAGAATAGGAGAGAGGGATGCCTTCTCCTTGATAATTTTCAAACCACATTCTCTTCGCTAATTCTAAGTAATCAAATGGAATTTCTTTGGTGTAATCGCCTTTGATGTAAATTCTCACTCGTCTTCCTCATCGTCATAAACTCGTTCACCATGGATTTTGATGTATTCTTCCCATCCTCTGTGTAATTCATCCCAAAGGGGTTCATCAATCGCCTCCATAACCTCTAGTTCTTCCAAACTAATATCGACTGCTTCGTCGTAGGTCAAATTCAGCAGGTCTGCATGTTTCGTTTTAAATTCTTCAATACTCAGCCATGTTTCTTTGTCGTCTTCGCTGATTTGACCGTCAATGGCAGATGCTACCTCAATCGCCATGATATAGAGCGCTCGCTTATCAACCGTTAGAATATCTAGATGAGTGGAAATAATCCGCAAACAATCACCTTTCTCACGTCCATCGCTTTCATAAGAATTTTCTAGATCCAATGTCAAGTTTTCATATTCAAATGTCTTCCAAGGGTTTATATTTGTATTAAAATTTGCACTCTCCCAACGTTCGTCATTATATTTAAATTTATCCAACCGTAAATTCAAATGTAAATCTTCATCCCAAGCATAGGAAAAATCAAGTGGAATTCCTTTTCGCTCTTTGAACCACATTTTTTGAGCTATTTCTTTAAACTCTTCATAAAAATCAGTCTTGGTGTAATCACCTTTTAAATATAATTTCATTCTTCCTCGTCGTCCAACTCTACCTCTCCATGGATTCGGATATACTCCTCGCGCTTCCTATCCAATTCTTCCCAGAGAGGCTCGTCTATGGCTTTCAAAACCTTTATCTCTTCTAAACTAATATCGACTGCTTCGTCGTAGGTCATATTCAGTAGGTCTTTATGTTTCGTTTTGAATTCTTCAACACTCAGCCAAGTTTCTTTGTCGTCTTCGCTGATTTGACCGTCAATGACAGATGCTACCTCAATCGCCATGATATAGAGCGCTCGCTTGTCAACCGTTAGAATATCCTTATGAGTCGTGATTATTCGAAGATAGTCTCCTTTTTCTCGCCCATCACTTTCATAAGAATCTTCAAAATTTAAATTTAAATTTTCACGCTTAAAAGTCGCCCAAGAGTCTTTTCCTATTCTAAAATCAGCCATTCCCCAACGCTCATCATTTGAAGAAAATTTATCTAGAGTTAAACTCAAATAAAAATTATCATCAAATGCATAAGAAAAACCAACTTTCACTCCCTTACGTTCTTTGAACCACATTTTCCAAGGATATTCCATACAGTTTTGGTATATACTAGTTTCGTAGTTTCCTTTAAGATATAGTCTCACTCGTCTTCCTCGTCGTCATACACACGTTCACCATGGATTTTGATGTATTCTTCACGAAGCCTATCCAATTCTTCCCAGATGGGTTCGTCAATAGCGTCAATCGTCTGAATTTCTTCCAAACTCATCTCATTTGCTTCGTCAAAGGTCAGAGATAAGATATCTTTGTGCTTTTTCTTGAACTCCTCGATTTTTAACCATGTTTTCTTATCATCTTCACTAATTTTTCCATCAATCGCAGTCGCAATTTCGAGTGCCATAATATACATAGCTCGCTTATCAACTGTTAATATATCTAGATAATTCGAAGCGATTCTTAGATAAGCTCCCTTTTCTCTACCGTCGCTTTCATAACTTCCTTCATAATCCAAATCAATATTTTCATATTTTTGGGAATTGATTGCACTGCCCCCTTTTGCCTTGACATCTTTCCAACGAGAGCCACTTGCTCCCCACTTATCTAACCGTAAAGATAAATAGAAGTCATTTTGCAACATCTCATCATCCCCGACATTTGAGAAACTTATTTTTTTACCATTTCTTTCTTTAAACCACATTTTCCATGCGAGTTCTCTGTAGCCAAATGACACTTTTCTAGTATAATCACCTTTGATGTATATTCTCACTCGTCTTCCTCGTCATCATAAACTGGCTCGCCATGGATTTTGATGTATTCTTCATTCCTGCGGTCATCTTCTTCCCAGACTGGGTCTCTCACATCGTCCATAAATGGAATTTCTTCCAAACTCAGCTCATTAGCCTCTTCATAACTCATCGAAAGGATATCCTCATGCCGTTTTTTAAATTCCTCCACACTTAACCAGCTCTCTTTATCATCTTCGCTAATCTGACCATCAATAGCAGTCGCAATTTCAATAGCCATAATATACATAGCTCGTTTATCAACAGTGAGAAGGTCAAGGTGGGTAGAAGCGATTCTTAAACATTCGCCTTTCTCACGAAAGTCCGACATGATAGCATCTTCGTAATCTAGCTGTATATATTCACATTTATGTGATAAAAAATCATATTTTATCCCTTCCTTTATTTGGACACTCCTCCATCTAACATCATGAGTTTCCTTGTCTAATTCTAAGTGAATAGAAAGTTTATCGATTGGTAAATCTAGATACCCAGCATACGATAAATCTGGCTCTATTCCATCTTTTTTCTCAAACCACATCCTTTTCGCTAGTTCCATGTAATCAAATGGAATTTCTTTGGTGTAATCGCCTTTGATGTATAGTCTCACTCGTCTTCCTCGCTAATCTGACCATCAATTGCAGAAGCTACCTCGACTGCCATGATATACATAGCTCGTTTATCAACCGTTAAAATATCCGTATGTGTCGTAGCAATCCTAAGGTTTTCTCCACGTTCTCTCCCATCAGTAATAAAATCATTTTCAAATTCCAATTGAATGTTTTCATCAGAAAACGAAGTCCAAGGATTGCTCTTATCGTATGGTATATGATTCCATCGTTTATCATTAAATCGCCATTTATCAAATTGAACTCCAAAAAAGAAATCATCCTGTAACATAGCATCATCACCAACATTGGAGAAACTTATTTTCTTGCCATTCCGTTCCTTAAACCACATCTTCCAAACAAGCTCTCTAGTTGTGAAGTCTATTTTTTTCGTAAAATCACTTTTGATATATAGTCTCATAAATCTGAGATATCGCCTCCATGTGCTAGTATATATTCTTTTCGACGATTGGCTTCTTCCTCCCAAAGAGGGTCGTCTACCACATCCATCGTTTGAATTTCAGTCAAACTTAGTTCATTTGCTTCTTCAAAAGTTAGAGATAGAATAGCCTCGTGCTTTTTCCTAAACTCCTCG
Source organism: Streptococcus oralis (assembly GCF_026782085.1). Classification (GTDB taxonomy): domain Bacteria; phylum Bacillota; class Bacilli; order Lactobacillales; family Streptococcaceae; genus Streptococcus; species Streptococcus oralis_DA. The sequence goes on along the minus strand of NZ_JAKUVW010000002.1, from coordinate 120,310 downwards.
ACTGTTAGCCATGTCTTCTTATTATCCTCGCTAATTTGCCCATCAATCACCTTTGCAATCTCAAGCGCCATAATGTACATAGCTCGTTTATCAACTGTCAAAACTTCTAGATGGGTGGTTAAAATACGGAGATAGTCTCCCTTTTCATTATAATCCGTAGCAAATGCATCTTCAAAATTAATTTCAATACTTTCCTTAATATGTGAAAAGAGTCTTCGTACCCCTTCCTTTAGGGGGACACTAGACCATCTCTTATCGGCAGTGCCTTTCCTCAAGGATAAATTTGAGAAAAAATCTTCTTGTAATGCATCATTGTTCCCAGCATTTGAGTAAGAAATTTGCTCATCTTCTGGAAACCACATTTTACCAGCTAGTTCTAAATAACCATAAGGTACTCTTTTTGTATAATCACCTTTTAAATATAATTTCATTGTTCACTCCTTATTGCGTCAAGTATTTAAAAGCTTTCCACATATTTTTGATAACTTCTTCTTTAGCTCCTTTTCCAAGTCCATTTAGTTCAGATTGTTCATTTACCCAGTTTACAATATCCTGCCTACTTGAAATAGTTGAGGCTTCAATATCTATGTCGAGGTTATAACCTGACTTTCCACTCCCCGATTGAACTTGGATTTTCCCACTATCTGGCTCCGCATCAACTCGAATATTATCGACTTTTTTACCGTTAACTCGTCCAGAAATCTTTTTTCCAAAAGACTTACTCGTCGGTTTATTTGCCTTCCAGCTATCGTAGTTGCTAGAATAATTAACCTGAATTTCGCCATTTAGTAAGGCCGTATTTGTAATAGCTGATAAGCTAGTTACTGCTCCACTAGATATCAGTACATTTCCATATTGTACCACTGATACAGATACTGCGGTACCAACTACGAGACTTCCTCCCATTGTTGGTGGACTAGCCATTATACTCAATGTTTCGAGAGCACCACTCGCAAAGTAGACTCCTAAACCAGAGGAAATTTGAGCTACTTCACTCCAAAATTCGACTGAATTTGCTTCAAAGTTTTGGGCTTTTAGTTCATCAAGCTTTTTGTTAATCAAATGAGTATAATCATCATCATATTTCCCATTTTTTAAAACGACATAGCCTTGCTCCAATGAATGAATTTCAATGATATTCCCTGTTTCATCAATCTTAAGAGTGTGATTGTAGTCGTCAATTATTTTATCCCATTCGGACTTGTCGTGGCCTTTTTAGCGCTTCTTTAATTCAGCACGATAGTAGGCGTCACCATCTTCTGATAACATCATATCCCTAGATGCTTTATTGAAGTTCAGAATCTCTGCGAATTTCAATCCCTCCTTAAAAGAGAGTATATTTTCCAACCCAAAAGAAAGCAGACCAAGGCTATCGAATAGTACAAAATTTTCCGAAGCAAATGATTTAAAACTATCTTTCTCATCTGATTCACAACTGTATATAACTGATTCATCGCATTGTCCGAGCGTTGTTCCCAAACAGTTACTGAAGTTCCCGTCCTACTTTCGATAATCGTATTATTATCGGCTACCAATTTCCAGTATTCTCCAGCATAACTAAGTTGCTTCTCCTCATGAATCCAGCTAATTTCAACACGCTTGTTTCCCTGTAATCTATTGTTGTAACTGAATAATACCTCACCATCTTTAGATGAAATCTTACTTTCAATTTGATTATCGTTATCAATAACATAAATAATTCCTATGTTTTGACCGTTCTCTTTCGATTTTTCTATGTGAATATGTCTATCAATATCATTCCAATACGTTTCATATTTCTCTTGAATCAATTCGATCATACTGCCTTTAACTTCCATATTAGAAAATGAATAATATTGATAGATTGGCTTAATGATGAACAATACTATATAAAAAAGGAAAAATAGGGAAAAAAGGACAGACTTGCTTTTATTTCTCATTTACTGCTCCTCAATAAGTTCATTTTTATCATGAATAATACTCAATAAAAAACGGTTAAAAGTATACATCGGTTCATTTCCCCAATGTTCATATGCTTCCGGATTGTCCTTTATTTTTGATTCCAGTTCCAACCACTTATCTTGTAAATGTAGAATTCCGTCATCATAACTCCCATTTCCTACATTTACAACAAATTCACGTGCTCTAGGTATAGTCTGCGAATCTATATTATCATAGTACTCATTTACAGTTTCAACGTAGTTTTTGTTATTCTTTATTCTATAATAAATATTCACTGCATCAAGGTCAGCTTTATAATCGTCATTTCCCATACTCGGAGGAGCTCCATTAGCACCTGCTACGTCACCAAGATATCCTGCTCTCTCATTTAATATTCCGAATATAACATCTGTCACATCCTCCATTGGAGACTCATTGTAATAAGTAGAAATAACGGCATTTAAATGAGTATAATCAATTTTACCACTAAATCTTTCTAACATTTCTTCCAATTCTTTTTTTTGACGAGAATCTAAATCATGATAACTACTTTTACCATATATTGCATTTGTTGCTTTATCCAATTTCCCCTCGACAGTTTCCACTGAATCACTTTCCTTAATTGAATCCAAACCTGAAAGTCTGTGTTGATTTACTAACACTTCTTTCAATAAATTAATTTCAGATTCTTTAAAACCAAGTTCTTCCATCGCTTTAATAAAGTGTTTTTCAGCATTTTTTAATGGTAATCCTGCAGTATAGTACCATGAAGAACCGGAATATGATAACTCCGCCATTAGCCGAACTAATTCCAGGTTGGCTTTTTCTACTCCAAATTTATTTTTTAGTTTGTCATATAACTTATATATTATTTTGGATTCAATTTCACTAAAGCCATAAGCATTTTGTAATGTATTTACAAATTGTACTTCTGATGAATATAAATTCTTATCAATTGTTTTTAACTCATGATTTTCAATCTTCACATCCTTCATCTTCTGCACCCAGCTCATGTCCAGACCGTCCGCATAGTAGTTGCCATCGCTATCGACAATGACTTTACTTAGTTGCGTAGCTCCTTGAATCGCTAAGCTAAGGACTTCTAGACTATCGCTGAAATACTGGGAAACCTGTGAGACAAAAAATTCTAGTTTTTCAATCTTATCATCCAAATCCTGAATACCTGACTCGATTTGAGACTTAGTATTGTAGAGGATGGTCTTCTCAGAGAAAGCTTTCCCCCAATTCAGTGTAAAGAGATCTTTGATTTGATTTAGCCAGTTCTCCCTCGCTTGAATCTGAGCTTCTACGATAGCTAACTGCTCTTCCCTCAATTTTTTCAGTTCCTTGAGCTGGTCCAGGTCCAAATCTCCATATCCAGAGACCTGAGCATCCGCATTTTTATAGGAGGTCAACTCTAGTTGGATATCATCTATCGCTGCTTGTAACTTCTTGATGCTGGGGATGATAATCTCTGTAAAGAGACCCTTCCCAGCTGTGTAGGCTGCTCCTGTCAGCTCACCTGAGTCTAAAGAGGAAATCAGGTGGTCACATCCACTAGATAAACGGTCCGTAACTTCATTTGCGACCTGGAGATTGTTAGTCATAGCCTGAATCAATTCTTGGGATTCTTGTGCGCTGTATTTTATTCCCATGGTAGCCGATTCCTTTCTGATATCAGTTCTTCTCTAGCTTCATCGAAAGACCGACGAGCCTTCTTCGTTTGTTTTCCCAATTCATCCAGTTCCTCTTCTACATAAGAGTTGATCTGTCGTTGAATGGTTCTATTATCACTTTCGATTTGCTCTATCACCTGACGAGAACTAGGCGAGATAGCTAATAGAGTCGCCATACGATGGTGGATACTCTGGATTTCTGAGTGAAAGTGAGTTACCTGCAGTTCATATTGTCTTTTTAGAGTCTGAAGACTTTCTTCTTTATCGTCAATCTTGACAATTTCTCGCCAAAGTTTGTAGCGTTTTTCTTCGTTCTTATCTGCCATTTTTAATGTTCCCATCTCTTAGCCAGCTCTACGTCGCGTTTTTCAATCTTATGAGCAATTTCTGGAAACTTATTTGCTTGGGTCAAAACAGCCGAGCTGAAATCACTGACCGCCTGAAGCATTTGATTGCAAGCCTGGCGTCCAGCTTCCATCCCTGCGATTTCAGAAGTATACGAAAATTCTACTTGCTGATTTTGCTTCTTGCTCGTGTCATACCCAACCAATTCATTAATAGCTGCCTCTGCTGCTATCGTGCTAGATTTTATCTTTCCACCCATACTTCAAACTCCCTTTATTCATTGTATATTGACCATATCATAACACAAAAATAGTACGATTTCAAAACAAACCCTAAGGGCAAATGCGCTCATCTCCTTAGAGTAAACTCTATCGCTCACTGAATGAGTTTGACAAAGACGGTACTAGTCATTTTGGAAACCCGTTTTCTGATGCCTTATAGTTTGACTAGTCTTATTAGCAAGGCTTGTTCACCTCTCGTGAGAAACAGAAAAAGACAAGCCCTAGAAAAATTCCTAGGGCTCGTCTTATGTGTCAAAATGAGCTATGTTTTAACTGACTCCTACAACTCTGTCCGATTTTCAATGGCTCGTAAGAGTGTGACTTCGTCCGCATACTCGATATCAGCTCCCACGGCTAGACCTCGTGCTAGGCGAGTGACCTTGATACCAGCTGGTTTGAGGAGACGAGAGAGATACATCGATGTCGCTTCTCCATCCGCTGTCGCATTGGTTGCCACGATCACCTCTGAAACCTCACTATTTATGAGACGGGTCATGAGACTCTTGAGGTTGATATCGTCTGGGCTGATGCCATTCATAGGAGAAATGAGGCCGTGCAAGACATGATAGAGTCCATGGTATTCTTGGATATTTTCCATAGCAGCCACATCGCGACTATCCTCTAACACCAAGATCGTTGTCTGGTCTCGAGTCGGATCCGTACAGATCGAGCAAGGGTCATCATCCGTCAGGCGACCACAGATGGAACAATAGGTCAATTCCCGTTTAGCAGACAGGAGATTCTTGGCAAATTCATTGACATCATCATCAGACATTCCAATGGTATAGAAGGCTAGGCGGGTAGCCGTTTTGATTCCGATACCTGGTAACTTTGAATAGCTATCAATCAGCTTGGCAATAGGTGTTGGATACAGCATAAGTTCCTTTCTAATTCATTGGATGGTGTTGGTGATAAAGATTGATAATGTCGCGTGCAATTGAAGGTCCGACACCGTTTGTAAGGTTGGTGTTATGAGGAAAGACGACTGCGACCGCGATTTGAGGATTTTCGGTCGGTGCATAGGCGACTGCGTTGGTATTATTGGCTTTTTGACCGCCATTAACGTAACTTTCGGCAGTACCCGTTTTCCCGCTGATGGAAACGGCTGCGCCATTTGAAAAGGCACGACCAGTTGTCAGAGCACTCGTTCCATGCGAAACTTGATAGAAACCTTGCTGCAAGATAGCCATATCTGATTCTGAAATATTGACCTTGTTCAGTTCCTTAGTGGCTGTTTCTTGAACCAGACTACCTAAGCCACCTTGGTCATTGTTTCCATAAACCCCTTCAACGATGTGAGGAGCTAAACGTACGCCATTGTTTGCAATGGTTGCTACATACTGGGCTAACTGCATCGGTGTGTAGTTGTCAAACTGACCAAAGGAATTATTGATATAGTTCCCCAAATCAAATTCTTTCGGCGTAAATCCTGTGGATTCATCTGGGAGGTCAATCCCTGTTGAAGCTCCGAGTCCATATTCCCCAAAGGTTGATCGCAATTTGCCCATTGCAGTCTCTAACTGTCCCGTTGCGACTGTCATATTTGGTGTGTAGGTTTGTCCCATGATTCCTAGCGCAGTTTGAACCATGTAAGTATTAGAAGAGTATTCCAAAGCCTCAACTGCTGTGATAGGGAAAGAGCCATAGGACAAGGTATACCATGAATTGATAGGGGCCGAACCTTGGAAAACAATCGGCTGGTCTGTCAAGGTTTGATTACCTGACAAGACTCCATTTTCCCAACCAGAGCTGATGGTCGCTGCCTTAACGACAGATCCTGGCACAAAGACATTGGTTATCGTTCCAAGCGAATCTGAACTTAATTTTCCGGATTCGACATCATGCTTGACACCTGACATGGCCAAAACTGCTCCGGTTTTAGGATTAAGGGCTACGGCGTAAACCCCTTCAGAATATTTGGCTCCACCGTTACCCAACTCTGAGTTAAAGTAGCTCTTGAGTAGGTCATCCACACCATTCTGGAAAGCTAGGTCAACCGTTAACTTGATATTGTTTCCTTTGCTTCCTTCTTCGACATTTTCCACACTTTCCATATTTCCGTGTTTGTCGAGGTGGATTTCCTTTACGGAACGTTTTCCTTGAAGAACATCTTCATATTGCTTTTCAAGATAGGAAGTTCCCACTCGGTCATTGAGAGAATAGCCTTTTTTGAGATAGGCATCAACTTCTTCTGCTGGAAGTCCTGACTTCTCATTTGAAACGCTACCAACGATTGTTGATAAAGATGTATCCAGTACTTTACGATCCCATGAGGTTGAAATGCTGATACCTGGTAATTCCTTGGACGCTGATGCAACGAGAGCAACTTGGGTATCATCTAAGGCATCCGTAGAAATGGTTCCCGTTGCAAAATTTTCAACAGCATTGAGCTGACTAAAGAGATAGATTTCCTTTTTCTGGTCATCTGTATAATTGAGTTGACTCACGTCAATGCTTTCAACCACATTATTGTAAAGTGTCGCTTCCGATAAGCGGTTCCCATCTGAATCCAGGCGTTTATCACTTGGCAAGGATTCGACTGTTTTTTTGTAAATATCCTGGTCCGCCAAGTAGTAGTCTGCAATCTGTCGATCTGTCAGATCTGGGGAAGTTACATTTACATATGTGAGGAGTTTCTTGGCTGTCTCCTTCAGTTCAGCTGCCGTCATTTTATTGTTTCGTGTGAAAGAAACAACCTGCTTGACAGTATTTTCTACCAAGGGTTTCCCTGCCGCATCATAGATCTGTCCACGAGCTGAACTGGTTGTTACCCTTGTTTGGCTGGCTGAGGCCAATTTTGTTTCATAGAAATCTTTATTGAGCACCTGCATGTATAACAAACGACCAATAATGGCCATAAAGAGCAGGATGACAATCGCAAATAGTAAATTAAGCCGAATCGGAATCGAATGGCTATTAAATTTTCTCATACAGCTAAGACTCTTTTCTAGAAAAATTTCTGATTTTTACCCTTATTTCCCCTAAAATAATAGAGCAAACAGGTAAAGCTCAGTACATTTCATTGTACCATATTTTACGGAGAAACTCTTGGAAAAGTCGAAGCATTTTTTGACTTTTAACTGAAAATGCCTTTTTATTTGGTTATCCTATTTTCTATGATATAATGATAGTAATAGTTAGGAAAGCGTTAACTTTTAAGACTTTGACTCATAAAAAGGAGCCTCATGAACAAGCCAGATATCGCAACCATAATCGACCTCCATTTTGAAGAATTAACCGAGCTCGAGCAAGAAATCGCTCGCTATTTTTTGCAAGCTGAAACGATCCAAGATGATCTCTCTTCTCAGCAAGTTACCCAGAAATTACATATCTCCCAAGCAGCCTTGACCCGCTTTGCCAAAAAGTGTGGTTTTACAGGCTACCGAGAATTCGTCTTTCAATACCAGCACCAAGCTAGTAAACCGGACACTCATTCGCACAAACACAGTCCTTTAACCAAACGTGTTTTGCGAAGCTACAGTATCATGCGAGAACAAACACAGGATTTGATTGACGAAGAACAACTGGAACGCGTCGCCCAATTAATCGATGACGCAGAACGAGTTTACTTCTTTGGGACGGGAAGTTCTGGTCTGATTGCCCGTGAGATGAAACTGCGCTTTATGCGACTAGGTGTTGTCTGTGAAGCTTTGACCGATCAGGATGGCTTTGCTTGGACGACCAGTATCATGGATGAAAACTGTCTGGTACTTGGCTTTTCCCTATCAGGAACTACCCAATCCGTCCTCGATAGTTTGTTGGATGCCAAGGAAATGGGTGCCAAGACCATTTTATTTACCAGCGCTCCAAACAAAAACAGTCAGGCCTACACCGAAACGGTCCTTGTGGCAAGCCATAGTCAATCTTCTTACATCCAGCGTATTTCCGCTCAACTCCCTATGCTCATTTTAATAGATTTGATTTATGCCTACTTTTTAGAAATCAATCGCGATAGCAAAGAAAAAATCTTTAATAGTTATTGGGAAAACAAAAAGCTCAACGGCTATCGTAGACAAAAACGTGTTAGAAAATCCTAGTTTGGTTGGACCAAACTAGGATTGTTTTGTTTTGAAATGATAATAGGCACCCAACATCCCTGCGGTATTTTGGTGATGGGCAAATTCTAATCGTAAAATAAAACGAGCTATTATCCAGAAGTATGTTCTATAAGATTATAGTTTAATGCAAAGTGTAGCGATGTAGTCATTTCCATAAGGTGACAAGCGATGTCTTTTGTCACATGATTCATAAAAATCGATCATCGCAAGACCATTTTTCAGTTGTCCTCTAATCTGAGTTTCTAAGGTGTGGCTAAATTCATATCCGTATTCTGGATTGATGGTGATTTTGCCTTCCGCTTCAAGCTCTTTGGAATTAAACGGGATGGAGAACTTTAACAGTAATTCCTCTTCGGGTTGGTCCCATACAACGTCAGCGTCATACATGTAGATCCAAGGATTCATAAACCCGACCATTAACAAGCCACCCTTTTTCAATACGCGAGAGGCTTCTTTATACATGTTTTCTAAATCCTCTATGTATACATTTGAAACCGGATTAAAAACAATATCAAAAGTTTCATTTTCAAATGGAAATGGTTTTGTCATATCGCCTTGAACGGTATTGATTTTTAAACCTTCTCTTTTAGCAACCAACTCATCTCTTTGTAATTGTGATTTAGAAAAATCCATAATGGTGACATCATAACCTTTTAGAGCAAAAACGGGACCCTGCTGTCCACCACCACAAGCTAACCCTAATATCTTTTTCCCGTTTGCTTTTTCAAACCATTCTATCGGAACTTTTTTCCCAACAGTTAAGGCAACAGAAATTGGATGTTTTCTAACTTCTTCTAATTCTTCCTGTGTCAATGGCTCAGTATAGTCGTTTTTTACATTATTCCATCTATCTTCATTTAATTTTATATAATTACTCATCTTACAATCTCCTCGTAATTTTATATGATTTCGACTTCAGGTGAATAGGTTCCCATTACATTTTTTTCACCTCTACAAATTCTAATTTGTCAATTTTTCGTCCATCTCATTATATCACTTTTCCACATTTTCTCATTTACTCAAGCTAAATATCAATTCAATGGATGATAGAATTGCTCTCTCCTTAACTTCTCATGCAAGTCGGTTATTTTCTCCTAGTTTCTCACGATTACATCCTTTGGCTCAAATTTTTCAATAAAAAAAGAATTAAGCAAAACAGTTTTCACTCGAGTAGTGATTCAGTGTTCTGCTTAATTCTATAGTTCCAAACTAGGATTGTTTTGTTTTGAAATGATAATAGGCTCCCAACATCCCTGCTGTGTTTTGGTGATGGGCAAATTCTAATCGTGTTTTTTCAGCCAGGCTTGGCACCAAGGCCGCCTTCAAGGCTGTGCGAATCTTTGGTTTGAGGATAGCCTCTTGCCCCATGATACCGCCACCGAGAATGACCACTTCTGGATTGGCAACGTAGCAAATATTTGCCAGACCTTTTCCTAGATAGTCTACCATACGGTCAATACCTGCCATACAGATTTTATTTCCTTCAGTGGCTTCCTTGAAAATGCGTCGGCCATTCCACTGATCAACTGAATCTCCATGGGCTGTTGCTACATACTCAACCAAGGCCGTCGTAGAAGCAAGATCCTGAAAAGCTCCATCCTGCATGTGCATGTAACCGACTTCGCAGGCCGAATTGCTAAATCCATGGAAAACTTTCCCATCCATAATCAAGCAGCCACCGATACCGGTTCCAATGGTCAAGCAAAGTGTGACACTCGCTCCCTTACCTGAACCAGATACTGCCTCAGCAAGACCTGCACAGTTGACATCATTTTCAATCTCACAAGGAATCGCAAAACTCGTCTCGATTTCCTTCTTGAACTGGGTTCCTGCATAGTTGGGAATCTGAGGACCAGCATAGAAAATCTCACCCTTATCAGGATCCACCATCCCTGCAGAAGAAATGGCAACACCTGCTACTGGGCCTTTTTCTAAATAGCTGGCTACGATATCTTTTGTCTTTTGTAAGATATGGGGTCCACCCTTATGCGCCTCAGTTGGCATTTCATGCGATTCAACAAGTTGACCTTCTTGCTCAATCAAACCATATTTGATGTTGGTTCCACCGATATCAATTGCAACGTAGTGTGTCATAAATACCTCCTTATGGATTAGAGGAAGCGCTCCTTGGTTTCACGAATCAATTGCGCTGCTGCTTCTACAACTGGTCGATCTTCTTCAGTCACTGGTGTCAATGGTGAACGAACTGAACCAATGTTCAAACCTTCATTGATTTTCAATACTTCTTTGATGACACCGTACATATTTCCATGTGCAGAAGTGAGTTTGCCAATGATTGCATTGATAGCGTATTGCAATTCACGCGCTGTTTCCAAATCTTTCTCAGCAATCAACTCATTGAGTTTCAAGAAGAGTTCTGGCATCGCGCCATAAGTACCACCGATACCAGCCTTAGCACCCATGAGGCGTCCACCTAGGAACTGTTCATCTGGACCGTTAAAGACAATGTGGTCTTCTCCACCAAGGCTGACAAAGGTTTGGATATCTTGAACTGGCATAGAAGAGTTCTTAACACCAATAACACGTGGATTTTTCAACATTTCTGTGTAGAGGCTTGAAGTCAAAGCAACACCTGCCAATTGAGGAATGTTGTAAATCACGTAGTCTGTGTTTGGAGCTGCAGCACTAATGTCATTCCAGTATTTGGCAACTGAGTACTCAGGCAAACGGAAGTAAATAGGTGGGATTGTTGCGATAGCATCTACTCCCAAGCTTTCCGCATGGCGAGCCAGTTCCATACTGTCTTTAGTATTGTTGCAAGCTACGTGAGCGATGATGGTCAATTTCCCTTTGGCAACTGCCATGACTTCTTCCAAAATCAATTTGCGGTCTGCCACACTTTGGTAGATACATTCACCAGAAGAACCATTTACATAGAGACCTTGAACTCCCTTATCAATGAAGTATTGAACCAAGGCACGCGTACGCTCTGGGCTTACTTCTCCTTGATCATCGTAACATGCGTAGAAGGCTGGAATGACACCTTCGTATTTTTTCAAATCTGACATAGATTTTCTCCTAAGATTTCTTTTTTTCTGCTGAGAGCAGTTCTATTTTTTACAAGTTTAGTATACACCTTGTGAAAATCGCTTTCAATATCTTGTATACACTTAGATTTTAGTTTCTACCTGTATTTTAGAAACTGTAACGATTGAAAGTAGTTTCAGAAACACCTCATCCTACTGGTATTTGGCGAAAATTTTCTCCATCAAACCTGCTTGGAGAAAGACCAGCAAACCAAAGCCAAAGAGGATAAAGGCCGATCCACCCAAAAGGAGAGTGAAGGCGGATAGATAAAGAACCATCACAATAAGAAAGAGAATGGCTAACATGAGGAAGAACCATGGAAAGTTAAAACTTGCCAAGATAAGCCCTTTTTGCAGCACTTCTTTCCAAGACAAATCATAGCGCGCAGCGATGGGATAACTAGCCAGCATCACGAGAGTGAGGAAGATGAGAATCCCCAAACAAATAGCTTTCACAATCTGGAAAGGCAAAGCTGTCTGACCCCAGAAGAGATAGAGATCTAGAAGGCTTAATGACACAATGCCTAACTCTAACAGACCCAACTGAAGCCCCAGTTTCAAATTTTGCTTGAAGGCCCTTATATAAGTTCTAAAGACTGGTACCCGTCTGCTTCTCTTAATCTCGAACATAGTCTCATAGAGGCTGATTTTCGCCACTCCAATCGTCACGATGGGCAAACAAGAGACGACAAAAAGAAGATTGACTGTCACAATATCCAAGACTTTCTCACTGAAACGCATGAGAAAATTATCTGTATCAAATGCTGCCTTGATAAGGCTTACTCCTTTTTGTGCCATGTTTGCTCCTCCTGATTCTTTTAATCAATCAAAATTTTAAAGAGATATTTGCGAACCTTCTCTTCCATACCTGCATAGCCATTTGGCTGGTGTGGTTCTCCTGGGAAGAAAATCGCAAAATTGTGATAACCCAACAAGAGTGGGTATTTTTCATGACAATGGACAAAGCCAATGTCGCTCGCTTCGTCGAATACTACCGCTTCGTCTTTGATACGTGAACCGTAGCTCGAATATTCATGTCCTTCTACCAGCAAATGCAAGTCTGCATAGTTCTTATGATGCTCAAATTGATCATTTTCAGCTTGATTGAGGACATTTTCCTGAACAACTAGAAAGACCTTGTCCCCGTCAATCTCATACTTACCGAGTTCGAAAGAATCCTTACGGTGCTGATAGAGATAGTCGATAGCCTTGTCTAGATTTGGATGGATTCCCTTGTAAAAGGCGATGTTTTTCAAATCGTCAAAAATCATACTGTTTCCTTCGTTTCTGATAGTTACTATTTTTCAGTTTCGAATTATCCTTTCTCTATTTCCCTGTAATAGTGCGGACGGAAGCAAATTCCTTCGGTATTTCATTCCTAATTTTTGAGCCTTTTGCTCTTTCATCGTCAGTCTCAAAAATTCCTTCTAAGATAAGCGTAAGATTCTTATCTTAGATACTACTAAAGCGGGAAATAGCCACCATTAAACGAACCTACTCTAACTAGTATCATGAAAAGAGTTCATTCTTAAGTTTATAAGTGTCTGACAAAACTTCACGAAGTAACTGCATACTCTCCATTTTGTAGACACTTATAACTCTGTATTTCCATGGCATGTCAAGACCACTTCTGCAATCTTGATACACTAATTTACTTTTCTTAACCTTTGACCGCTCCCATAGTAATACCCTGAGTGAAGGATTTTTGGAAGACAAGGAAGACGGTTACGATTGGCACGGCTGCAAGAGCTGCACCCGCCATGATCAAACCATAGTTGGTTGCCATTTCAGCCTGCATAGTCGCAACCCCGAGTGAGATGGTCAAGTTTTGACGTGAAGTCAACATAACCAACTGCATAAAGTAGTCGTTCCAAGTATTGATGAAGGTAAAGATCGCAAGGGCTGCAAATCCTGGTTTCACGATAGGGAAGGCTACGCTCCAGAAAGTACGGATCTCACCACAACCGTCGATTTTAGCTGATTCAAGCAATTCTGTAGGGATATTTTCACTGAATTGTTTCATAAGGAAGACCCCAAATGGCCATCCAATCAAAGGCAAGATAACTGCCCAAAGAGTATCGTGAATTCCCATGAAGTTGACGATACGTACCAATGGTACAAGAACAACTTGTTTTGGAAGAGCCATGGCAGCGATAAAGACTGCAAAGAGGATGCGTTGACCATAGAAACGTTTCTTAGCCAAGACATAACCTGCTAGAGAAGAGGTTGCACAGACTAGGAACATGGTTACTAGCGAGATAAATACAGAGTTCCACATCCACTGCATAGCAGGGTTTTGCACCATGAGTTGTTGGAAGTTCTCCATGGTTGGCATTTTAGGGAACCACTGTGGCGGAATCATAATGGTATCAGGCTGTGATTTGAAGGCCCCTGTCAAGATCCAGTAGAATGGAAAGATGAACAGTACGGTCAACAAGAGCAAGATAATCGTTGAAATAACAGTGAAAGCTGTTAAAGGTTTCTTTTGTGTAGGTTGCATAACTGTCTCCTTTCTTTAGTATTCTACGTCGTTTCCGAGGATCTTGAATTGAGCAAAGCTGACAATGGCAATCATCACTGCCAAGAAGACACCGATGGTATTTGCATAGCCGTACTCTGTCAATTGGAAGGCTTTTTCGTAAAGATAGTACATCAAGGTACTTGTTGAATAGTTTGGACCACCAGAAGTCAACAACTGAATCAAGGCGAAACATTGGAATGAGTTGATGGTTGTGATGATTGCGATGTAAAGAGTTGTTGGAAGAAGGCTAGGCCATTTGATCTTCCAGAAGACTTGGAATTCAGTCGCACCGTCTACACGCGCTGCTTCAACAAGTGAGTTGTCAATATTCCCCATTGCAGCGATATAAAGGATAATCGGTTGACCAACAGATGTTGTCAAAAGAATGATCATAATCGCTAGCAAAGCCCAGTTTTTGTCACCCAGCCAAGAAATGTTTTGGCTGATGATGTGGCTTGACTTAAGGACAAAGTTTAGAATCCCTGATAGGGGGTCATAGATCCATTTCCATACAACCGTTACGGCAACACTACCTGTAACTACAGGAAGGAAGAAGACGAAACGATAAAAAGAACGGGCAATGGCATTTTGATGATAGGTTTGAGATGCTACAAAGAGCGAGAAGAGAACCACAATCGGAACAGATCCAATAACCAGGATAACGGTATTGATCAAAGACTTCACAAAGACAGGGTCTTTAAACATGCGAATGTAGTTGTCCAAGCCCACAAACTCAAATTTAGTCATGGAGTAGTTAAAGAAACTTGTAATGAATCCCATAATCATAGGAGCCAAGACAAAGATGACAAAGAAGAATAACACTGGTGCTAGGAAAGCGTAGGAAATCACTGTTTCCCGCATACGAATTTTATTGACTTTCACAGTCGGCACCTCTCTTTCAAATAGAATAGTTTTTAATTTTCTTGAACTGTTTTAAAACCAAAATGAAATTTTTTAAGATTCGCTTATGTAAGAACTTCATTTTAATTTCGTGACAGTTCCTACCATTTCAAACAAAAGTCCCCCTTTTCTTACACCATAGTGCACAGGGAAAAGGGGGGAATCAATCTGACTTAGTGCTTATTGTTTTGTAGCTTTTTTGATGGTTTCGTTAGCTTTTTCAGTGAAGGCTTTCAAAGCATCCGCTGGTTTTTCGTCACCATTTGATACAGATTGCAACATTGGGAACCAAAGTGTTCTCATTTCAGCAAATCCATCGATAGTGTTGTAGTATGGTGAGTAGTATTTAGTCCAGCCACTGATTGTTTCCATACGTTTGTCTTCATAAAGTTTGCCAAATGAAGTACGAACTGGGAAGGCACCTGTACGAACTACGTCTTTAGGACCCCATTCTTTGTCATCTGCGATGAATTGAACGAATTTCTTAGCAGCTGCGACTTTCTTATCGTCTTTGTTGTTAAATACTGCAAATCCGTTTACAAGGTATTCAAGAGATGGTTTACCTGAGTCTGATGGGAATGGTACTTCTACCACATCTACCTTACTTGCTTCCAAGAGTTTTGCTTGGATACCGTTTTGAGCTGGTGCCCAAAGGATTGTGTATGAAGTTTGACCGTTGGCAAAGTTTTGGATGTCTGCTCCACCGTCAAATTGTGAACCGTTGTTCAACAAACCGTCTTTAATCCAGCTAGCAGCTTTTTCAAGACCTTTGACGAATTTAGGATCGTCTGTTGTATATTTGGTTACGTCTTTGTCTGTTACAGAACCGCCATAAAGGTTTGCAATGAAGGCACGTGTTCCTTGGTCTCCCCCTTGACCAGAACTGAACAATGAACCTGGTGTATAGCCTTTATCTTTAAGCGCTTTCAAAACTTTTTCAAAGTCATCAGTTGTCCAACCTTCTTTTACAAGGTTTGCAACTCCAGCATCTTCCAACATTTTCTTGTTCATAGCCATGTAGAATGGAGCTGAACTGATTGGATACATGTAAGCTTTGTCTCCAGCCTTACTTGCTTGTACGATGTTTTCGTTGTTGACATCTTTGACGAATTCGTCTGTGAAGAGGTCGTTCAACTCAGCCAATTTACCGTTTTTACCGTACTGGATGATACGTCCTGGTGCGTCAAAGAGTACGTCTGGCGCTGTCCCTGCTTCGATGGCTGTTGTGATCTTTTCAGGACCTGACTTGAAGTCGATGGTTTCCAATTTCACTTTTACATCTGGATTTGCTTTTTCAAAAGCTTCGATGATTGATTTTTCATAAGTTCCAACACCGTCACCAGTTTTTTCTTGTGTGAAGACTGGGAATGCCCACCAAGTGATTTCTGTTTTCCCGCTATCGCTACTAGAGCTTCCAGCATCTTTGCTTCCACCAGAGTTACCACAAGCCGCAAGGCCAAGAATCGCAGCACCCGCAAGTACTGTACAAGCTAGTTTTCTAAATTTCATCTGTATTCTCCTAATTGATAAGCGTATCCATATTGGATAATGAGCAAGTTTATATTTGTATACGTTTTCATTTCGTCCGACGCATCAACCACTCTCCTCTGTTTTGAGATTGTGTTATTTAAGACCGGCAACAAAGCGTTCCGTGATCTCTTTTGGTCTAGTAATCGCTCCACCAACAACGATGCCTCGAACCCCATATTCAAGGATTTGTTTGGCTTGTTCTGGTGTATGAATTTTCCCTTCAGCGATGACATCCACACCTGCTTCACACAGTTTTTTGATCAGTTCAAAGTCTGGACCATCCACTTTCGGACTATAAGAGGTGTAACCTGATAGGGTTGTTCCAACAAAATCAATTCCTGCTTCAACTGCTGCTATACCCTCTTCAAACGTGCTAGTATCAGCCATTAAGAGTTGATGCGGATATTTTTCTTTGACTTGTCGGATAAAGTCCTGAATTTCCAAACCATCGTAACGTTCACGTTTGGTACAATCCAGAGCAATGACCTCGATGTCTAGTTCAGCCAGTTCATCAACTTCTCTCATCGTAGCTGTAATGAAAGGCTCCTGTGGCGGATAGTCACGTTTGATAATCCCGATAATCGGGAGTTTCGTAACCTCCTTAATCTCCTTGATATCGCGAACACTGTTTGCTCGGATACCGACTGCTCCACCTTGCTCAGCCGCTTTGACTAGCAAGGGAATGACTCCTCCCGCTTCTGTATAAAGCGGTTCGTGAGGAAGTGCCTGGCAAGAGACAATGATTCCATCTTTGATTTGTTCAATCAAGGCTTCTTTGCTGATCTGTGGCATCCTCTTTCCTCCCTTTCTTGTTCTTATGGGCTTATTATATATCATTTGTTAAGCGCTTTCAATAGCTTGTAGTAGAATAGATTTCAGTTTCAAAACTATTTTATAGAACAGACTATCCTGAAAGTAGTTTCAGACCTCTTATGATTTCAAATCAACCTGAATGTCATAAAAAAAGATAGCAGGCTTGAAAACCTGCTATCTCTTCTGAGACCTACTCAAATAGCTCTTGCTTATTATTCTTTTCTCTTTTTTCCAAATGCAAAGAGTGATAAGAGGACGCCCGCAAGGCCAAGGGAAATTAGTGAGTTTGTTTCCTTGCTTCCCGTATTCGGAAGTTCATCTTGTTTAGCTGCTGGCGCTTGATAGGTAACATCTTTTCCTAGAGATAGTTTATCATTTGCAGCCGTTAAGACTGGTTTGGTCTCTCCTTTGTACTCTGGCACTTCAAGGACTGCTGCCTCAGCGCCATTGACACCTCCCTTATACTCTGGCAGGTCATTTGAAGCTGCCAAGACAAAGTTAGCACCTCCTCTATATTCCGGAAGCTCGTTTGAGGCTGCTAGAACTGCATTGACACCACCCTTGAACTCTGGAAGTTCATGGACTGCTGCCTCAACAGCGTTGACACCACCTGTAAATTCAGGTTTTTCAACCGTTGGAGCTACTTCTTCACCCACTGTTGCCATTGGACCTGTGTACTCTGGCATTTCTGCCACTGGGCCTTCCTCTGCATTTACACCTCCTGTGAATTCAGGCTGGTCTACTGTTGGAGCTGGTTCTTCACCTACTGTTGCCATTGGACCCGTATACTCCGGAACTTCATGAACCGCTGCTTCCTCTGCATTTACACCTCCTGTGTACTCCGGCACCTCATGGGTAGCAGCTTCACTGCCATTAATACCATCGCTTAGTTTAGAGCCAGCTAAAGAAACTGGTAAATTGTGCATGCTTTCAATTGCACCTTCAGCCAGACCAGTGATTCTTTGACCCATATCCTCTGGGTCTATTGTGAATAGGAGAGTTTTTGTATCGTACTGGGTCATAAAGGTTGCTGTCTTGCCATTTGCCAACTGAAGGGTAGGAGCCTTATTTACCAATACTTCCGAATCGAACTCCATGGCAATAATACCTGGCCATTTTTGGATAGCATATTTTACTTTTGCTTCTTTAGGAGAAATTCTGTCTTTGCTTAAGAAATCCCAGTTGAATTTCTTATAGGATAAAGTATAATCGTTTTGATTGCCATCCGCATGCTCATAAAGCAAACCATATTCGCCATTTCCGAGTTCTTGGAGTGAGTTGTAAGCAAACTTACCACTTTGTATAGGATTGTGTTTCAGCCATGTCAACTCACCATTCTCCTCAACACGAGCTAGGTGAACCAAACCATTGTTGCGTCCAGGACCACCAGCATTGCTGAGTAGAATGTATTCCTTTCCTTCATGCATGGTGTGAATAGCGGACATTTGAACATAAACGTCTTTTACTTGAGGATAACGTTTGATTTCTTTATCCCACGTTGCTCCCCCGTCATGACTGGTCGCAACCTGAAGATCGCCAGTCAACCCACGCATAAAGAGCTTGAGATCTCCATTATTCAACTGAACAACAGTTGACTCCGTATTTTGGGCGCCTGGATTATTCATGGTTGAAGAATGAATGGTTTGGTTGCCTACTGGACGGTTATCATTAACTGCTTCCCCTGCTTGCCATGTTTCACCATGATCATCTGAGTAAATTACACGAGATGATTGAGAACCACTTAGATAGGAAACGTTGTTTGTTGTATAAACTGGAATCACCAGTCTTCCCTTATGAGGTCCTGTACGCAAGGCAATCCCCGTACCAGGTCCAGTTCCTAGGAAGTGCATCCAATCTTTCCGAATCCCATGAGTAATATCTTTTGGTGCAGACCAAGTCTTCCCATCGTCATCACTGTAGGACATCCATAGGTAGTTGGTATTGGAAACTCTAAAAATATTCTTTTCGCTATATTCAAAATAAATATTTCCGATTAACTCATTCCCTTTATACAAATCTCCCTTATCGCTGTAGGCTGGTTTTTTAGGGTCAACGACAACACGATAATCTGTCTTTCTATTTTGAGGGTCGAAAACCTCTCCGTTTTCTCGAATCGTATAGCGACCTGATCCTCCTTGCTTATATAAAACTTGATAAACTTTATCTCCCACTTGTTCATAAGCTTTCGGAGCTTGCCCTGGCAATGAAAATACTGCCTTACTTTCAAGGAACATGTCGTAAATTGCAAAAATTCTCTTTGTTTCAGGGTCTTGCACCAAGGCCATATCAATATTGACTGGAGATGGCCAATCTGCATGTTTAGCATGCTCATTGTCACGAGGATTTGAGATTACGATTCGGTCTCCCCATGTTTTTCCATTATCTGAGCTGCGACGAACAACCATCCCAATATCTCCCCAGTCAGAATGGTGCAAACGTCTTTCATCCGTTCCTGCAATCAGCGTTCCTTTATCTGTCTTGAGAAGAGCTGGGATACGATAACTCTTGATACCATCTTTATTTGGTTGATTGTTCCTACCACCTTCAAAGACGTCTTCTTTCTCAGTGACTTTTGCTCCCTCAGGAAGTTTCTGTTCCAATTCACCTCTTTCAAATAATTGACTCCGTGTTTGAACTTCATCTGGGCTTAAAGCACGATCGTAAACGGTTAGGTTTCGAACTTGTAGGTTTGATGCCCAAACTGTTTTATTGCCCCGTTTGGTTGCTCCAAGTTGAGCTTGATTAACATCTGGCATATCTTTGATGAAATTACCAGATTTGAGACTTGTTCGAGATAAGACACCATTCACATAGAGACGAACTCGACCATGAGGTAACTCCGTTGTCGGTTGTTCGACAGTAAAGGTCACTGAATTCCATTGTCCAGGGCGAACTTTCAAAGGAGCATCTGTATACTTATCATAGAACTGCTCCCCGTTAGCGCCACGCCCTTCAATAAGAGCTGTATTATCAAGGACTGACATAGTAAAGTACTCATTTTCCTTGGTGTCACTGGATAC
Organism: Streptococcus oralis; assembly: GCF_026782085.1. Taxonomy (GTDB): domain Bacteria; phylum Bacillota; class Bacilli; order Lactobacillales; family Streptococcaceae; genus Streptococcus; species Streptococcus oralis_DA. Next base: position 100,199 of record NZ_JAKUVW010000002.1, on the reverse strand, counting down.
AGAGAAGAGATTGTAAAAGCGTGGAGCTGATGCATCTGGTTTGAACTCCATGTGAACTGTAGTATTTTTTAGTTGCTTTAGTTTATCTAGTTCACTTGATAAATCAACTCTCTGACCATTTGCTGCATTGGTTTCAACATCTTCTTTTTCAAGGACAGGATTAGCATTTTTTAAATCTCTTGAGTAATAGTCACGAGGAATAGCACCCTGATCCTCTGATTCCTCTTCCTTATTTGCTTCTTCTGCAGGGGTTTCGGTAGAGGATGGGGTTTCTGATTCTGCACTCTCATTTTTTTTCAAGTGATCTTGGTCCACCTCAACGCCGTTGTCTTGTGCTGCTGCCAATTTACCAGCCAAATCTTTATCCAAATGAGCAAGATCTCCCGAGGACGCTTCTTTTGGCAATTCTGATAAACCTTGACCAGGTTCGACAGTTTCTGTATTGGCCCCTGCTGCATTGGCTTGCTCTTGAGCTAAGACTGGATTTGCTCCAAATACTACTGTACCAATCACTACAGATGCCGCCCCGACTGCAAATTTTCGAATTCCGTATCGCTGTTTCCGATCTAAAGATTTGTAATTCATGTTTGTCCTTTCATTTTTCATAAAATAAAGCGCTTTCTTTTTCTTTAAAAATTTTTATTGTCTCTCAAGAGACAAGTTTTACAAGAAAGTATCCAACTTAATGAGAGCTCCCAATCCTCTCCCATTTTCTGCTGAGCTCGAGTTTTTAATCCTCCAGCAGCCTTTTTCCTCCTTTCACAAGTGACTTTGCCTTTATTATACAATAAAGTCTTATATTTATATCTGTGTTCCTACAGAATAGATTTTACTTTTAAGAATATTTTAATATTTTAAATTTTCTAAAAGTACTTTCAGGTTTTGGACATAAAAAGAGAGCTCCTGGGCTCTCTCATTCATTATCTTACGTACTTAAAAGGAATCTCACTGCCACAAAGCCAGTTATAAATTTGGTCATTGACAAAAACATTCATGGCTTCGTGAGCATACTCTGGCATGATGCGATAGGCCTTGTCGCAAGTTAGGCGGTTGTAAATCGCAAACTGGGTAATAGGATAGCATACATCGTCGTCCAAGCCCGTAATCATCTTGACCTCACCTTTGATACGATGGGCAAGATTTTTCACATCGATATAGGCAAGAGTCGCCATGATTTCCTCCTCTGTTTCATGGAAGGGATCGTGAAACTTGAAATATCGGAAGAGTTCATCATAGGCTTCACTGGTATTGCCAATCTCAAGCACTCGTCTAAAGTCTGACAAGAAGGGATAGATGGCAACTGTTTTCCGAATCCGAGGATTGAGCGCTGCTGCAACCAAAGCTAAAGCCCCTCCTTGTGAGGCACCATAACTAGAAAGTCTTTTCTCATCCACCTGAGGTAGACTAGCAACAATTTCAATCAACTGGTAAATATCCAGATAGACATCCTTATAAAAGAGATGTTCCCGACCTTCCACAGCACCACGGATGATATGCCCCTTCACCGTATTTCCTAGTGGAGAGCGCAAGCCGTCTTGCGAATAGCCCGACTGGCCCCGCACATCCATGGAAACAACACCGTAACCAGCCACAGTATAGGCCAGCATGTCGGCCCAGTCCCAGCCACGTCCCATATAGCCATGAAAGTGGAAGATTAACGGAACTTTCTCCTCACTCTTTGGAAGAATGACACGTGCATAAACCTTGCCTTCATTTGTTCCCTCAAAGTTTAGCTCATAGCACTTGACTTGGGGAATATGGAAATCTCTTTCCTCCAACTGGTAGGCTGGAAGAGATGAAACTTTTTTGACCTCTTCATCCCAGAAGGCATCAAAGTCTTCTGGCACCTCATCCCGTCCTAGATAGGTCTTGATTTCTTCTAACAAAGCTGGATGTTTCATAGCATGCTCCTTTTATTTTGTAATCGCTATCATAACTCTAGCATATCTAGGAAGGCAATGCAAGAAAGAAAGATAAATAGAAAGTGATTTTAGATTCTCTTTCCTCAAACCTATCGTCTGAAAGTATTTTTAAAAATAAAAAGAGCGTTTCCGCTCTCTGTGTATCAATAGGTGCTAGCTCCTTTCTCTAGTTTGACGGTTTGGAATTTCTTTTGGTAGGTTACTTTAATCGTCATGTGAGAGTCCTCGTTTCTTTTTGATGACTCTAGTATAAGGCCCAAACCTAAAAGCTAGCTTATAGATTTCTTAGAAAAGGCTTAATCCAGATGTTCTCTTTTTTCTAGGTGGAGAGCAATCATGCGCCATTCTGGATCCTCTTGCCAGTCTTCTATCGAACTAATGTAGCTGGCAACCTTTCTAGCTTCTTCTAAAATCGGAAAATCTTCAATAATATCCGCCACTTGAAACTCTGGTAACCCAGACTGTCTGGTTCCAAAAATCTCACCAGAACCACGCATTTTCAAATCTTCCTCCGCAAGGACAAATCCATTGGTGGTTTCTGTCATGATGCGCATGCGATCTTTCCCAGAATCCGTCTTGGGATTAGCTACGAGAACAGCATAAGACTGCTTGTCCCCCCGACCAACACGACCTCTGAGCTGGTGAAGCTGACTGAGACCGAAGCGGTCGGCATCCATGATAATCATGACGGTTGCATTGGGAACATTGACCCCAACCTCAATAACCGTCGTCGAAACCAGAATATCCGTTTTTTGCTCTTTGAATTCCTGCATGATCTGGTCTTTTTCATCACTCTTCATCTTACCATGTAGAAGAGCTACTTCAGCCTTACCTGCAAAATGAGCCGTCAACTCCTCAGATAAGGCAATGGCATTTTTCAGATCCAGAGCTTCAGATTCTTCAATCAGGGGAGAGATAACATAGGCTTGCGAACCTTTTTGAATTTCTCCCTCTAACCAAGTCAAGACTTGAGCCAGTTGCTCATGCTTAATCCAGCGCGTCACAATAGGCTTCCGCCCTGCTGGCATTTGGTCAATAATGGAAACATCCATATCTCCAAAGGCTGTGATAGCCAGCGTCCGTGGAATGGGCGTCGCCGTCATCATGAGAACGTCAGGATTGTCCCCTTTTTCCCGTAAAATACGCCTTTGGCCCACACCAAAACGATGCTGCTCATCGATGATAATCAAACCAAGACGAGCATAATCAACCCCATCCTGTATCAGAGCGTGTGTTCCGATAATCAAATCAGCCTCACCCTTGGCAATGGTCTCTAAGACTTCTCTTTTTTCTACAGCTTTCAAGGAACCTGTCAAGAGAGCCAGTTTCAAGTCTGGAAAAAGGTTCTGTAAACTCTCAAAGTGTTGCTCTGCTAGGATTTCTGTTGGCACCATAAGAGCTGCCTGATATCCAGCCGTCACCGCCGCAAACATGGCCAAACCAGCAACCACCGTTTTTCCGCTCCCCACATCTCCTTGCAGGAGACGATTCATGTGGTGGTCCGACTTCATGTCGGCCAAAATTTCCTGCAAACTCTTTTCCTGAGCTGGGGTTAAGGCAAAAGGAAGTTTTTCTTTGACCTTAGTCAACTCATCTTCCGACCAATTCAGAACCAGACCACTTCCTTGAACTCTATTTTCAGACTTGAGCGTCTGCAACTGCATCTGAAAATAAAAGAGTTCCTCAAATTTTATCCGACGAAGGGCCTGCTTGTATTCTGCTAAATCCTTAGGAAAATGCATGGCACGAACGGCCTGACAACGGGACATGAGTTTGTATTTATCCAGTAAAGACTGGGGAAGATTTTCCTCAATCAAGAGATCCAATCCCTGATCAAAAGCTGTCTTGATGACCTTGACCAGACTGGCCTGACTGATTCCTTGAGCCAGACGATAAACCGGTTGGAGGTCATCCTCAACCTGAGCTAGAACCTTCATACCTGTCAGACTGGCCTTAGCACGGTCCCATTTTCCAAAAACGGCAAGCGTTGCTCCCAACTCTATCTTATCAGATAGATAAGGCTGGTTAAAGAAATTAACCGCAAAAACGACTTCTCCCTGCTTGAGACTAAAACGCAGGCGATTGCGCTTGAAACCATAATACTGGACACTGGCAGGAGTCACGACTTGACCAGACAGGACAGCCTTTTCTCCGTCTTCCAGCTCTAGCACCTGCTTGGTCTTGAAGTCTTCGTAACGGAAAGGAAAGTAGAGCAAGAGGTCTTGCAAGTTTTCAATTCCTAGTTTGGCGTATTTCTCTGCTGACTTTGGTCCCACACCAGGCAAGACATGCAAGGGTTGGTGTAGATTCATGCTCTACTCCTTTCTTTTTAATGATATTCTCTCGGAATGCGGTCGCTGAGGAGGCAAACCACCTCATAGTTAATAGTCCCACGATAGGTCGCTACCTGAGTAGCTGTGATTTCCTTGTCACCGTTTGTGCCGATTAGGGTTACTTTTGTGCCTAGCGGGTAAACCTTAGGCAAACGAATGGTAATTTGGTCCATAGATACTCGTCCGACGATTGGGCAAGCTTGACCATCTACCAAGACAGAGAAATTCTGCATGTCTCGTGTCCAACCATCCGCATAGCCGATTGGCACGGTCGCAATGACTTGCTCACTATCGGCTTGATAAGTTGCTCCATAGCCCATGCAAGCACCAGCTGAAACTGTCTTGACATGAACAAGGGCAGACTCCAAGGTCAAGGCTGGTGTCAAATCATAAGGCAAGTCCAAGACCTCTCCACTTGGATTGAGACCATACATAGCGTCTCCCATACGGACTGCATTGAAAATAGTCTCTGCATGCCAGAGGGTCGTTGCCGAGTTGCTGGCATGAACCAGCTCTGGGACTTCCTTCATACTTGCCAAAATAGCTTTAAATCGTTCTAACTGGGCATTAAAATAGTCATCTGATTCTTCATCTGCAGTAGCAAAGTGGGTAAAAATCCCCTCAACGCGAGCACCATGTTGCTTGAGCAAGTCTTGAGCCTGTTCAGCCTCACCGGCTTCTCTAAAACCAATTCGTCCCATTCCTGAGTCAATCTTGAGGTGGACAGTCAAGCCAGTCAAATCTGCTTCCTTGTCTAAGAGCGCTTGAATCCACTCCAGTCCAGCCACCGTCAAAGTGATGTCGTATTCTTTAGCTAGGCCAATAGCTTCTAACTCAGATACACCTAGAATGAGGATTTTCTTGCTGAGTCCAGCCTGACGAAGTTCAATAGCTTCATCAATATTGGAAACGCAAAAGCCGTCGACATCGTCTTGGATAGCTGTCGCAACAGCTACAGCACCATGTCCATAGGCATTGGCCTTAACCACTGCCCACTTGAGCGTTCCTTCAGGGATATGAGCCCCCATCTGTTGGATATTTTTTCGAATGGCTCCCAGACGAATCAGAGCCTTGGTCGGTCTATGTGGACTAGCTTTCATGATTTTCCTCCAAAATGACACTGGCTGTCACAAACTGCTCTGTGTGGCTGATCGATAGCCAAATTTTTCCTGAAAATGGTGCCTGACTAAAATAGGGAGCCCCACTTTCGTTGTTCAAGACTTCCAAATCCTGAAAGGCCAGTTTGCCAATACCCGTTCCCAGAGCCTTGGAAAAGGCTTCCTTAGCCGACCAACGACCTGCCAAATATTCGATTTGTCTGCGACCATTGAGACTGGTAAATCGCTCCATTTCCTTAGTGGTCAGCACCCGCTTGGCAAATCCTGTATGCCGTGTAACTGCGCGTTCTATCGAAGCCAATTCTTCGATGTCAATTCCATGTCCAACTATCATTTTCATCAAAAGGAGTTGAGATTCCCCCAACTCCATCCTTTTCACTTATTTTGTTAAGGTAGTATAAATTTCGTCTACCAAGGCCACTGTATTTTCCCAACCTAGACAAGGGTCAGTAATAGAGCAACCAAAGACCTCTGGTTGGTTTTGGCGACCATCTGCTAGGTAAGATTCGATCATAAAGCCTCGAACCGTCTTTTTAATCTTTTCATTCCAATCACGATTCAGCAAGGCTTGACGAACAATGCGGATTTGTTCCATGTACTGCTTGCCCGAATTGTCATGATTGGTATCGATGATGATAAAGGGATTTTCAAGTCCCATGGTCTCATAACGGTTGATAGCGTTTAAGAGGGTCTCATAGTAGAAGTTGGGTTCATTTTTTCCATATTCATTCATGGCACCACGAAGGATCACGTGGGCCAAGGGATTTCCTGAAGTCTCCACTTCTTGGCCATGGTAAAGGAAGGTTTGCTTGTTTTGAGCTGCATAGATAGCATTAAACATGACCCCAAGGTTGCCTGATGTCGGATTTTTCATCCCAACTGGAGCATCAATCCCAGAGGCTACAAAGCGATGTTCCTGGTCTTCCACTGAGCGAGCTCCAACCGCATGATAGCTGACCAGGTCATCGACCAAAATGAGATTTGACGGATAAAGCATCTCATCAGCAGTCGTCAAGCCCGTTTCGGTAATCACACGGTAGTGCAGCTGACGAACAGCTTGCAAACCATTGATGAGACTAGGAGCCTCGCTAGCATTTGGCTGATGAATCATGCCCTTATAGCCATCTCCATTAGTACGAGGTTTAGCCGTATAGACACGCATCACGATAAAGATTTTATCTGCAACTTTTTTCTGCAAGTCTGCTAAGCGACGAGCATATTCAAGCACTGCTTCTTCATTGTCTGAAGAGCACGGCCCCATCACCAAAAGGATACGATCGTCCTCACCCGAGATGATAGCTGCTAACTCTCTATCGCGGGCTTCTTTTTTTCGCAAGGCTTCAGGTGACAACTGGGTCTCAGCCTTAATTGCTTCAATATCAATTTCTTGACCTTTTTCGATAAATGCCATCTTACTCTCCTAGCGTTTGGTAAATTTCGCGAACAAGTGCTTCTGTGTTGTCCCATCCGAGACACGGATCTGTAATGGACTTCCCAAAAACTTCTGGCTCATTTTGACGTCCATCTTCTAGATAGGACTCAACCATAAAACCACGAACATATTTTTTGATTTTCTCATTCCAGTCACGGTTAATCAAGGTCTGACGAACGATACGGATTTGATCCATGTATTGCTTGCCTGAATTGTCATGATTGGTATCGATGATGATAAAGGGATTTTCCAAGCCCATCTTTTCATACTGATCAATGGTATCCATCAAATTGTCATAGTAGTAGTTAGGAATATTTTTCCCGTATTCGTTCAATGCTCCGCGAAGAATGGCGTGGGACAATGGATTCCCCGTTGTTTCCACCTCTTTACCGAGGAAAAGGAAACTCTGTTTATTTTGCGCTGCGTAAATCCCGTTAAACATGACATTGAGATTTCCAGATGTGGGATTTTTAAATCCTGTTGAAAAGTCTGCTCCACTCGCTACAAAACGGTGCTGTTGATCCTCTACAGAGCGGGCTCCAACAGCCATATAAGAAATCAAATCATCCACCAGCGGAAGATTTTCAGGATAAAGCATCTCATCCGCTGTTGTCATTCCCGTCTCGGTAATCACGCGGTAGTGGAGCTGACGAACAGCCTTGATCCCATTGATCAAGCTAGGAGCTTCTGTCGCATTTGGTTGATGAATCAAGCCCTTATAGCCATCTCCATTGGTACGAGGTTTAGCCGTATAGACACGCATGACCATAAAAATACGATCTTTGACCTCTTCTTGCAAAGCAGATAGACGCTTGGCATATTTGAGAACCGCCTCTTCATTATCAGATGAACATGGTCCAATCACCAAGAGAATACGCTGGTCTTCCCCACGGATGATGGCTTCCAATTCCTGATCACGTTGATTTTTTCTCGCAAGAGCCGCTCCCTCCAATTTAGATAAGGCGCGAACTTCTTCAATGTTAATTTTAGGACTTTTAGCTTTAAATACCATGATTCATCTCCTTATAAAGCAAACGGACACCAAGCAAAAAATGATTTTTACCAGGTATCCGCCTGTATCTTATCTCATATTATTGTCTCTTACCATGACAGTTCTTGAATTTCTTACCTGATCCACATGGGCATTGGTCGTTTCGTCCGATTTGGCTCAAGTCCAAATCTTCAGGAAGGCTTGCCTGTTGCGCTGCGATATTACGAGTCGCAGTTGTACTGATATTGTGTTCAGTTTGCGGACGTTCTTGTTCATGGATTTGTGCTTTCATCATCAAACGGGTCACATCGAATTCGATTGAACCAATCATGTCGTTAAACATGCGGAAACCTTCTGCTTGATATTCTACAACAGGGTTGTTTTGAGCATATCCACGAAGACCAACAGCATTTCGCAACTGGTCAAGAGCATCGATATGGTCTGTCCACTTGTTGTCTACAACACGTAGGATCAAGACTTTTTGGAATTCTTTCACTGCATCTTCGTCACGAAGCTTAGCAACTTGGCTGTCATAGACTTTCAAGGCACGTTGGAAAAGTTCATCTTTGATAGCTTGGTCTGACAAACCTGCAAGATCTGAACGGCTAATTGAATCTTCTGGAAGCAAGTTATATTTAGCAAAGTTCAAGATTGCTTCCAATTTTTCATCTTCCTTAGAACGTGCATGTGCATCCACGATACGTCCAATGGTACGACGAATCATAGCATGGATCTCAGGTGCCAAGTCACGATCTGCAGTAATGACATCATAGCGTTGCGCATAGATAATCTCACGTTGTTCACGCATAACATCATCGTATTGAAGGACTTGTTTACGAGTGTCGTAGTTGTTTCCTTCGACACGTTTTTGAGCTGCTTCAACTTGACGCGTTAACATGCGAGATTCAATGGCTTCATCAGACATGTTGAGTCGTTCAAAGACACCTTTCAAACGTTCTGAACCGAAACGTTTCATCAAATCATCTTCAAGAGACAAGTAGAATTGGGATTCACCTGGGTCTCCTTGACGCCCTGAACGTCCACGAAGCTGATTATCAATACGGCGACTTTCGTGGCGCTCTGTACCAATGACGCAAAGACCACCAAGTTCACGAACCCCTTCACCAAGCTTGATGTCGGTACCACGACCGGCCATGTTGGTTGCGATGGTAACTGCGCCACGTTGACCAGCGTTCATGATGATTTGCGCTTCTCTATAGTGGTTCTTCGCATTCAAGACTTCGTGAGGAACACCTGCTGCTACCAATTTCTTAGAAAGGAAATCACTCGTTTCAACGGCAACTGTACCTACCAAGACCGGCTGACCTTTTTGGTAACGAGCTTTTACATCTTCAACAACAGCCTTAAATTTCGCATCAAGACTTGCATAGAGAAGGTCTGAGTGGTCGATACGTTGAATTGGACGGTTAGTTGGGATTGGGATAACACGAATGTTGTAAATTTCGCGGAATTCTTCTTCTTCTGTTTTACCAGTACCTGTCATACCTGCCAATTTCTTATACATACGGAAGAGGTTTTGGTAGGTGATAGAAGCTGAAGTCTTGGTCTCGTCTTGGATTGGCACACCTTCTTTTGCTTCAATCGCTTGGTGCAAACCATCAGAGTAACGACGACCTTCCATGGTACGACCTGTAAATTGGTCGACAATCAAGATTTCCTGCTCTTCACTAACCACATAGTCGATATCCAGAATCATGATATAGTTGGCACGGAGGGCATTGTCAATAAAGTGAGTAAGAGCTACATTTTCAATGTCGTAGAGATTTTCTAGTTTGAAGTAGCTTTCAGCCTTGTCAATACCAGAATCTGACAAACCGATCGTCTTAGACTGAACGTCAATGATATAGTCGTCCTTGTCCAAAGATTTCACGAAGTGGTCCGCCATATGGTAGAGTTGGCTTGTTTCAACTGCATTGGCACCTGAAACGATCAATGGTGTACGAGCTTCGTCGATCAAAATTGAGTCAACCTCATCGACCAAGGCATAATTGAGTGGACGTTGCACCATGTTTTCTGCACGAACGACCATGTTATCACGAAGGTAGTCGAAACCAATCTCTGAGTTGGTTGAGTAGGTAATATCGCAAAGGTAAGCTTCTTTTTTCTCCATTGGAGACTTAGCTGCCAAGTTGATCCCTACTGATAGACCGAGCCATGAGTACAATTCACCCATTTCAGTCGCGTCACGTTCTGTTAGGTATTCGTTGACTGTAACTACGTGAACTCCTTTACCTGCAAGGGCATTGAGGTACACTGGCATGGTCGCTGTCAAGGTTTTCCCTTCACCGGTACGCATCTCTGGAACGTCACCATGGTGAAGAACAATCCCACCCATGACCTGAACCTTATAAGGGAAAAGCCCAAGGACACGTTTTGCAGCTTCACGAACTACTGCAAAAGCCTCATATAGCAATGAATCAAGTGATTCACCCTTGTTGTATCGTTCTTTAAATTCGTCAGTTTTCGCTTTTAGTTCTTCGTCTGACATTGCAGCCATTTGGCTCTCATAGTTAAGAACCTTATCAGCCATCTTTTCCAGACGACGAAGTTCTCCTTTATCATTTTCAATAATCGTTTTTAAAATATTAGCCATGATTTTCCTTACTTTTTATTCTGAATATTTTAGAATGTTCTTTTAATTTTAGCATATTTACCATTATTTTTCAAGAAAGAATCCTTAATTTACAACGGAAAAGCCCAGCCAAAATTCAGCTTTTTTTGCATAAATCTTCTGTGGCTACCTTTTTGTTTTTTGTTCGAGATGCATGCTTGATGATCCAAGCACAACTTGGACTTAGCTCCTCCTTTTGCCAAGTTTGAAGAATCCTTTCAAACTTATCAGGGTCTTCCTTGTACAAATCATTTAGATTATTGGCTACACTTTTTTGAATAGACTTATCTCTATCATCTTTTAGATTGGTCAAAATAGTGGTGAAATCCTCAAAATAATCCAATACCACGGTTTGTCTCTTAGCCCAAGGCAGACGGATACGCATACATTCGCTGGCAAGTCTACGAACGCGCAAATTTTCATCCCGACTCCATTCTAACAGCAAAGCCATTGTATCCTTAGGATAGCGAGCCAGTAAGGGCCTCATGGAAAATTCTCCCGTAAACCGCTTGGTGAGTTCCTTACTAAAAGCCGCGCTCAATTCAAATTCCTTGTCTCCATATAGCTCTACATATTTGCCGATTGGCCAAAGCCAATAACCTTCTGAAAACATGCCTAAACCACCCTCTAGCTCAGGACCTAAAATTTTCTCAAAAACCTTGAGAGAGTCCTGATAAGATAGGGGAAGGCAATCTTTGATACTTTTAGCCAAGAGTTCTTGACGCTGGCTAAACTCCAAATTTTCCAAGTCTTTTTCTAACAAGAGCCTAAACTTTTGTCCATCAAAGGCAACGGATGCTTTTTGCAACCGTCGACTCAAATCACTAGCATAAGCCAAGTCATAATAATCTTTTACTTTTTTCGCCATTTTTCAAATCCCTTAATCTTCTTTTTACGGGACTTATTATATCATACAGACAGCCCGTCAACAAAATTATTTTCATATCTCCAACTATTTTAACAAGAAAGAAAAAAGGACTAGAAGCTAGTCTAGTCCTTCATTTTTTAATGTTTAATTTCCCAAGAATACAGGCAATATCCCAAAATACCAAAAGAGATTGATCCAGAAGGCCAAGCAAAAGACAATTCCAAAGATGAGAAGACTGAATTTTTTAATCAGCACGGAGTATAGGATAGATAAAACACCAAAAACCACAAAGAGTTTTTTCATAACGAAATAATATACTGAAACTCCTCCTATTTGCCAATCCCAAGGAAGGAAAAACATGAGGAACCAGAGAAGGCAAATCGTAAGAATATATCTCTTGTAGTGCGCTTCAAGAAAGGCTTTTGTTTTCTCCATAGCAAACCTCCATTTGAGTCACTGTCTCTTCCCTTTTATTATACCAAAAAAACCTGGAAAAAGCTTTCCAGGTTTGAGTTTGAAATCACTAGTCCTACTAGAGAAATTCCTTTATTCACAGGCTGATTCACTTTATTGACTTGATGAAGATGTTCCAAAATCGACCTTAGGAACTGTCTTGGCTTCTTCCGTTTCTTTAAAGGTTTCAGCTTCTTTGAAGTTCATCATATTCGCAAAAAGCACGGTTGGAAAACTTCTCAACTTTTGATTGTACTCAGCTGCAACCTTATTATAGTCCTTGCGTGCTACAAAAATACGATTTTCACTGCCTGAAAGTTCGACCATTAGTTGCTCAACATTTTGATTGCTCTTGAGTTCTGGATAATTCTCCGTCAAGGAAATCAAGCGGGAAAGAGCTGAGCTCAACTCTCCCTGAGCCTTTTGGTTTTCTTCCGAAGTTACTGAGCTACTACCGATTTTAGCTCTAGCATCCGCAATCTTGGTAAAGACTTCGGTTTCATGATTCATTTGTCCTTTAACGGACTCCACCAAGTTACCAATCAAGTCCGAACGACGTTGGAGGGCTGTCGAGACATCAGCCTGAGCCTGCTCCACTTTAGTCTGTTCACCAACCAGACCATTATAGGTCGTCACTGCGGAACAACTTCCCAGAACTAGTAGTCCAAAGAAAATCGCTACTATTGAGAGAATTACTTTATTTTGTTTCATATCAAAACCTTAACACTTTCTTTTATCAACTTTTCTGAGAAAATACTCAGATTTTAAATCAATTTCCCAAACTTTGTTTTTATTTTTAATTAAGGAGTGAACTCTTGCAAAGGAGTCACCTTACTGCATGGAGAAATCGGTTTGAGCAATATATGATCACTCACCACTCATCAGACGAACCACCGCCATCAAAGCCACCGCCGTCCCAGCCTCCAGATGAGTCGGAGCCTGAGTCAGACCAAGAGGAGCCCGAATCAGACCAAGAGGATCCTGAGTCTGATGAGTCGCCGCCCCACCAGCCACCGCCAGAATCATCTCCACGTGAACCGCCACCACGACCACCAAATAGAAATCCGATAATCATCACGATGAAGTAAATGAGAACTCCAAATCCGATAACTCCGTCGCTCGAACTGCTTTTTCGGTTCCGTTTTGAAGATCGACTCTCAGCTGTATACTTTTCAATTTCTCTTAGACGACTAGAATTAGTAGCATAGTCGTAACTACTTCTAGAACTTGAAGAAGTCGTACTCGATCCACTATAAAACATGTAGTTGAGATTGTTTGCTATAGAAAGAACTCCATTGCTGTAGTCTCCCTTTTGAAAGTAAGGTCGTGCTGTTTTCAAAAATCTATTGGTCTGATAGTCTGTGATCTTACTGGCCACATTATTACTGGTTTCAATCCGTGATTTTCTATCTTGGACCGCCACCACAATCAAGACACCGTGATTGTCTCCCGAGTAGCCAATCTTCCAAGCCCTAGCTGTTTCATTGGCTACAGTCTCGATTGTTTCTCCATCTAAGCTTTTCACAACGTAAACACCCATCTGGAATTTTTCTGATTTTTGACTATTTACCTTATTCAAACCTCGAATCAGTCTGATTGTCTCATCAGTCAGATAGTGATTGGGATCATAGATCCCGTACTCAGGTTTTTCAGGTGCTGTGAATGCTGACAAGAAGAGAAAGACCATCAGCAACCCAAGCAAGCGAACCAACAAACTATGTTTAAATAATCTGCTTTTTTTCATAATAACCTCCCTGATCAAGGAAAATTGATTTAAGGAATTATAGCATTTTGATTTTTACAAAGAAAGTGCATTTTCATTACAAATAGGTTACAAAAGCTAGGAGAATGATTGAATTTTGATGACAGATTTTCCCTTCGATTGGACAGGATTTTTTCACCTATTTTATAGAAAAAAAGAAGACATACTCGTCTTCTTTTAAGTTATTCTTATTGGAAAATATGCAAGGCTTACTTGCGTTTTCTTGCGATCAAGTGAATCGGGGTTCCTTCAAAGACAAAGGCCTTGCGGATTTGATTTTCCAAGAAACGCAAGTAAGAGAAGTGCATGAGTTCTTCTTCATTGACAAAGATGACAAAGGTTGGTGGCTTGGTTGCCACTTGGGTAGCGTAGAAAATCTTGAGGCGTTTTCCTTTGTCTGTCGGTGTTGGGTTGATAGCAATGGCATCCATAATCACATCGTTCAAGACCGCTGATGGGATACGAGTGTTTTGGCTTTCACTGATTTGCTTGATCATCTCAGGCAGTTTATGGAGACGTTGCTTGGTCAAAGCGGATACAAAGACAATCGGTGCATAAGGCAGATATTGGAACTGCTCACGGATATCCTCTTCCCATTTTTTCATGGTGTGGTTGTCTTTCTCAAGAGTATCCCACTTATTGACCACGATAATCATCCCTTTACCGGCTTCATGGGCAAAACCTGCGATACGCTTGTCGTACTCACGGATACCTTCTTCGGCATTGAGGACCATCAAGACCACGTCAGAACGATCAATGGCACGCATAGCTCGCATGACAGAATATTTCTCCGTATTTTCATAGACTTTACCAGACTTACGCATACCAGCTGTATCAATCATGGTAAACTCTTGCCCATCCGTATCTGTAAAATGGGTATCAATGGCGTCACGCGTTGTTCCAGCTACTGGACTAGCAATCACGCGGTCTTCTCCCAAAATAGCGTTAATCAAACTTGATTTTCCAACGTTAGGACGGCCAATCAAGCTAAATTTAATCACGTCTGGATTTTCTTCTTCGACTTCATGAGGCAGATTTTCCACAATAGCATCCAGCACATCACCCGTACCGATACCGTGGACAGACGAAATTGGCAGTGGTTCCCCCAAGCCTAGCGCATAGAAATCAAAAATATCATTTCGCATTTCTGGGTTGTCAACCTTGTTAACGGCAAGGATAACAGGTTTATGGGTTTTATAAAGTTTACGAGCTACGTACTCGTCCGCATCTGTAATCCCTTCTTTCCCAGAAACTACAAAGACGATGACATCCGCTTCTTCCATAGCGATTTCTGCCTGGTGCTTGATTTGTTCCATAAAGGGAGCATCGACATCGTCAATCCCTCCCGTATCAATCATACTAAAGGAACGATTGAGCCACTCACCCGTTGCATAGATACGGTCACGTGTCACGCCCTCGACATCTTCTACGATTGAGATCCGCTCACCAGCGATCCGATTAAATAGGGTTGATTTCCCAACATTGGGACGTCCCACAATGGCAATAGTTGGTAAGGCCATGTTTTCTCACTTTCTACAATAACTTTTTCTGTTCTAGATTCTTCCGAGTTGAACTAGGTTCGGCTTGACCAAACTGCTCTGCCAAACGTTGACTCCAAGAGGTCGTCGCACGCGCACCAGCATAGTCTGCCTGTACTTTGTCATAGTCCAAAATCGCCGCTACTGGCTGTTCTTGGTATTCTTCTTCAAATACCACTTGGTTCAAAGGCAGTCTTGGTTTGACCTCGTGTTGTTGATCTGGCACGCCAAGGGCAATCCCAAAAACAGGGTAGGTATAGTCAGGTAGGTTAAAAAGCGCTGCCACTTCTTCTGACTTGTAACGAACCAAACCGATGATAACACCACCATATCCCAGACTCTCTGCTGCAAGCAAGGTATTTTGCCCCGCAAGCGCAGCGTCCACAGACGTGATAAGGAGACCTTCTACCCCTTGAGGTTGGAAAGTGTCCGTATGAAGGCTTGCTCCCTTTTCAGCTCGGTTCAAGTCACCGACAAAAAGCAAAAAGGCTGCTGACTGGCGAATAGCTTCCTGAGGAACCAATTCATATAAAGCATCTTTCTTCTCTTGACTGCGTACAAGAATCACAGAGTAAGATTGGAAATTTTTCCAAGATGACGCCATTTGAGTAGCAGTCAAGATTTCATTTAAGTGTTCTTGAGAAATCTCTTGCTCCTTAAAGCGACGAACTGAAGTATGAGCTTTCATCAGTTTAATGGTTTCTGTCATCGGCGATTTTCTCCTTCTAGTCTTGTTTCCTCTGCTAAATAACGAATCCGTTCCATGACCCGTCTAGCTTCCCAAGTCTCATCATTTCCATTCTTTCCTTTAGCAAAATGTTTTTCCAAATCTTGGAAATTAAAGTTGGAAGTAAAGAAGGTTGGCAAATCTTCCTGCATGCGATACTGGAGAATAACTTGGAGAATCTCATCACGTACCCAAGGTGTTGATTGCTCTGCACCAATATCATCCAAGATCAAGACTTCTGCTAACTTGATGTCATCCACCAGGGTCTTCACAGATCCTTCACCGATGGCATTTTTCACATCAATGACAAAACTTGGATAGTGGAGAATGGTTGTTGAAGCACCACGTTTTTCAGATAAGTCGTGAGCCAGGGCTGCCATCATGAAGCTCTTTCCGACACCAAAGTCTCCGTAAAGATAGAGGCCTTTTCGGATACTTGGGTAAAGGTCAACAAAGGCATAGAGTCTCTCAAAAATAGGCAAACGTCCTAAGTCATCTAGGTCAATCTGAGCCAATTTCGCTTTCTTGAGACTTGCTGGTAGATTGATCAACTTGAGACGATTCTTGATGGCCGCCTCTTTTTCAGCCGCGATTAGCTCTGGTGTTTCTTCATAAGATACATCTGCATAGCCGTGATTCATGACCAAGATAGGCTTGTAGCCACGAGCTATATAGTCAGCATCCCCACGAAGAAACTTATCCCGTTCTGTGATATATTGGTTGAACTTGGAGATGCTACGATTTAACTCCTCTTGGCTGAGGGATTCTTTCTGGATAAAAGCCGCTACATCGGGGTCCTTCATAATCTGCTGGACCAAGTCCTGATACTGAAAACGACTTGTCTGACGTTTGATTACATCACCAACACTTTCCATCTAGTCTCCTCCTTCTTCTAATCGGGCTAACATTTCTTGTTTTTTGCGTTCTAGTTCCAGACGAGTTTCCTCACTGGTTTGATTCTTGTATTCTGGATTACTCCACTGAGGAACATTTGTCTTAGTTGAGCTGGCCTTGTTTTTCTGTTCCTCTTGCCCTTTTTGCTGACGCTCTCGAATCCGAAGCACAGCTTCTTCTGCTGTTCGAATTTTTTGGTAAGCATAATCATTTGCGACCTTCATGGCATATTTTTCATTGACATTAGCCGAATCAACCTTGTTAAAGGTTAGAAGCAAGATGATATTGATGACTTCGTCCAACAAGCCTAAAGACGCCATCTGGTGAAGGAGTTCTCGCTCACTCTGGGTGATGTTCCCCTTACGCGTTTGCTTGATTTCCGCTAAAAATTGTAGGGGAGTTTTATTTTTGGCTTCCCTGATAATGGTCATTTCTTTGGGGCTAAAGTCAGAAGTAGCTGGTTTTTGTGCTATCTTTTCACGCATGCGTTTGACTGAAATAACCTGAGCCACCGCTGTCGCCTTGGCTAATTGATAGGTTTCAAACCAGGTCCATTTTTTTTCATCTGCGATGGCGAATAATTCCAAAACATCCGCCTGCTCATCTTCAAAACGCAAGCCATCTCGAGCCATCAGGCGCTGGAAATGTCCCAAGTCAAAATCATTTTTTAACTTGCTTTTAGACTCGCTTGGGGTCACTTCTTCGGTCAGGGTTGGAAAGACTTGGCTCAAAGAAACAGAGAGTGCTTCTCCCTCACTTGGAGCCTGCTTCATAGCAGAAACAGCTGTATCCCCAATCTTTTTCTCTAATAATCTGCTATAGACAGAATGGCTTAGAAATTCTTGACTGGAGAGGGGAGAATGAAGCTGCAATTCATAAGTTTCCCCCTTCTGATAAAGGGTCAACAAATCCAAGGCAGATAAGACTTTAAAGGATTGGAGCAAGGTCGGCATGCCGAAGTTTAAGTGATTGAGGATGTGGGAAAAGAGATGCTCCTTTTGCCCACCATCCCAAAAGGTAATGGTATATAGATAGAGGCTCAGTGCCTCCTGACCGATAATCGGGAGGTAGCACTGCACCAGAGAAGAGGTATCTTGCGACACCCGATTATTCTTTATAAAAGAAAAACGGTCATTTGGCTTCATCTATTTTTCCTTTTTCTTTTTAGAGGACTGGGTGATTTGCTGGAGCAGACTCTCCAACTCACTCACATCCTTAAAGCTACGATAAACACTGGCAAAACGAACATAGGTAATCTCATCCAGCTCCGCCAATTCTTCCATGACTAAAGAACCAATATATTCACTTTGGATCTCATTCTCACTGCGACTACGGAGTTTTTGCTCGATGCGATTGACCACCATGCCGATTTCATCACTTGAAACAGGACGTTTCTGGGCTGAGCGGATAATCCCATTAAAGATTTTATCTCTCGAAAACTGCTCTCGCGTACCGTCTTTTTTGACGACAACCAGCGTTCTTTCTTCTACTCGTTCATAGGTTGTAAAACGATGCTGACACTCGTCGCACTCGCGTCTTCGGCGGATGGTATTTCCTTCTTCGGCTTGTCGACTATCAACAACACTAGACTTGGTAGCCCCACATTTTGGACAACGCATGCATTTCCCTCCTTGTCGTTTTCTTTTCATTATACCATTTTTTGAGCAATTCCCAAAACAATTCTTATTTTTACTTGACAAGTTTTTTGTCTTATTGTATTATTTAATTAGAACAAGAAAGACAAAGAAAGGAGACTATGATGTCCTGGTCATTTGATAATACAAAACCGATTTATTTACAGATTATGGAAAAAATCAAACTACAGATTGTTTCCCATGAGCTGGAACCCAACCAACAGCTCCCTACCGTGAGAGATTTGGCGAGCGAGGCTGGGGTCAATCCTAATACCATTCAGCGCGCCTTGTCTGACCTCGAACGTGAAGGATTTGTATACAGCAAGCGGACAACTGGTCGATTTGTCACCGAGGATTTGGACCTCATCCTTCAGTCCCGCAAACAACTTTCCGAGGAGCAGCTACAACAATTCGTCTCTTGCATGCTTCAATTTGGCTACAAAAAAGAAGAACTGCCAAATGTATTAAGCGACTATATTAAAGGAGTTTAAGACTATGACACTACTAGCACTTGAAAATGTAACAAAATCATATGGAGCAACTGCGGCACTTGACAATATCTCTCTTGAGATTTCGGCTGGAAAAATTGTTGGTCTCCTCGGCCCAAATGGATCTGGAAAAACGACCTTAATCAAACTGATCAATGGCCTTCTTCAGCCTGATAAAGGACGTGTTCTCATTAACGGATTGGATCCAAGTCCTGCTACCAAGGCGATCGTTTCCTATCTGCCAGACACAACCTACCTCAATGAAGAGATGAAGGTTAAGGATGCTCTAACCTATTTTAAAACCTTCTACCAGGATTTCAATCTCGAAAAAGCCCAACACCTTTTAGCCGATCTCGGTATTGATGAAAACAGTCGCCTCAAGAAACTATCAAAAGGGAACAAGGAAAAGGTCCAACTCATCTTGGTTATGAGCCGTGAAGCCCGCCTCTACGTTCTGGACGAACCAATCGGAGGCGTGGATCCAGCTGCCCGTGATTATATCCTCAATACCATCATCAATAACTACTCACCAACCTCTACGGTGCTGATTTCAACCCACTTGATTTCAGATATTGAGCCAATCTTGGATGAGATCATCTTCCTCAAAGACGGGAAAGTCGTCCGCCAAGGAAATGTTGATGATATTCGTTACGAGTCAGGTGAATCAATTGACCAGCTCTTCCGTCAGGAGTTCAAGGCTTAGTTAAAGGAGATTATTATGTTTTGGAATCTAGTTCGTTATGAATTTAAAAATGTCAATAAATGGTATTTAGCGCTCTATGGAGCTGTGCTTGCAATTTCAGTTTTGATTGGAGCTTTTAT
Organism: Streptococcus oralis; assembly: GCF_026782085.1. GTDB lineage: Bacteria > Bacillota > Bacilli > Lactobacillales > Streptococcaceae > Streptococcus > Streptococcus oralis_DA. The sequence continues at coordinate 80,585 of NZ_JAKUVW010000002.1, read as the reverse complement.
TAACAGTCTTAGCCAGAGTTACAATCCTAACAATGCTGCTTATTTCATCTTCTTTTTAGTACTAGTCTTTGGAGGACTCAGCGTCACTCTTTGGATTGCAACAATCTTTTTAATCATCCGAAGATTCAAGGGGAGTGTTTATGACCGCCAAGGGTACTTGACCTTGACCTTGCCTGTCTCTGAGCACCAAATCATCATCGCAAAACTTTTAGGTGGTCTTGTCTGGTCCATCTTAAGCTATATCGTCTTTATCTTAAGTATATTGATTATCATCTTCTTAACACCAATTGAAAAAGACTTCACTGCCCTCTACAACTTCATTTCCCCTTATCTCAGCTACGGCTGGCTGTATGCCCTATCACTATTTGTCGGGTCAATCGCATGGATTTTATCCATTTACCTCTCCATCTCTATCGGACAACTCTTTAATGAATATCGAACAGCTATGGGAATTTTAGCCTATATCGTCATTGCCATCGTCATTGGTTATGTTTCTCTCTTCTTCAGAATTGAAAATGACTTTAACGTGATGGCTGGTACAGAAATCTTGCGCGATCTCTTTTTATCGGCTATCTACTATCTCGGAACCTACTATATCTTGAAAAACAAGGTTAATTTGCAATAGTTTAAACGTCAAAAAAAGGATAACATCTCATCACTGAGAGGCTATCCTTTTCTTTATCTCATTTTCTAACTAGATTAAAAAATTGAATAAGTTCCTTTAATAACATCAAGACTCCAATTTTGTTCTAAAAGAGTTTGGATAAAATCTTTTTCTGATTGCGTAAGACTGGTTTTATTCCTGCCACAGCGTTTCTTATTGATTTTATATCGGTTATAGTAATCATAAGCAGAGTGCCCCTCTTTCAGATAGTTGATGACATTGTAGATTGTCTGTTTTGATCTGCCAAGTGAAGTCACAATATCTGAAACTTTTATGTTTTCTTGATAGTAAGCCTCTATCATTACAAGCTCGTTTGTGGTAAGATGAGTATAGGTCATTTATGTTGGTTCCTTTCAGACAAATGTGGTAGTTTACCTGAGCCTAACATAGATGGCTTTTTCTGTCTAGATTAATTTTACAAATTGGGTGTTAAAAAAATTGAATTAGGAATATAAAAAGTTCTAGTATTTGTACTAGAGATCAGACGGGCTTCTTTTTTGCTATGATTTTTAACAAAAAACTCTCGTTTTGCCAATAAAAGATGCTTGAAAGTTGGACAAGAAGGCTCTATAATGAGTTCAGGAAAAGAGGTAGGAAAAGTATGATTAGTGAAACGATTGCTCTGCTAAGGAAAAAGTCAGGTTATTCTCAGGAAAAATTAGCTGAAAAAGTAGGCGTATCTCGTCAGACTCTCAGTAAGTGGGAATTGGGCGACAGTTTACCGGATATTATTTCTTCAAGTCGTTTGGCAGAAATTTTTGATATCAGCTTAGATGAGTTGGTTAATGGGGATGTCTCTCCTTTTGCTACTAAAGCCAAAGAAGGGAAGTATATTTTTGGAACGGTAACTGTTGGTGAAAAGGGACAAATCGTCATTCCTGCACGAGCGAGAAAAATTTTTAACATCCAAAAAGACGACAGCCTTATGGTTTTAGGTGATGTCAATCAAGGCTTGGCCTTGTTGAAGAGCGATTTTTTTATTCAAGCTTTTGAAGAAATGGGGTTAATGAAATGAAAAAAATTACTGGTTTTGGTCTTAGCTTTGCAGTGTTTATATTTTTCTTGAATTTGATAGGCTGCTATGATTTTGTCATGGTAATGACGCGTAACCAGACTTATTTTGCAGAACATTATAATTCAGCTATTATGGTTTACTTTAGCCATTATCCTGTTGTCTTTGTAATTGTGTGGTTTAGCCATTTGTTAGCTGCTACCTTGAGTCCGATTTTCTATTTTTTCAGAAGAAAATTAGCCCTTACTTTGGCTGGTCTTGCTTTCTGGGGAGATGCTCTGCTGATTCTATTGACCAGTCTTTTTAGGAATCGCATTCAGGTTTTTGGTTGGCAATTTTTCGTTGATTTGGTTGTTTTAGGATTGCTTGGCCTTTATTATCTGTATTTGCGTAAAATATTTCTTAGCACATCAGGAAAAACATCTAGGATTTTAAAATAGTCCTAGGTGTTTTTTGGTTATTTATGTATATTGTCTATAAATACGGCAAGAAAGTGAGAGAAGTGATTTTTTACTAAGAATCTGCTTCTGTCTAGCTTAATTTTACAAATTGGGAAAGTAAAAACCTATAACATACGATTCGAAAAAGCAAGGAACTTAAATTCCTTGCTTTTTAACTCAATATCAAACTAGCTACGATGGGGCTTACAAATACGTAGAGAATACCAGTAATACCGATAGCCAAGCCACCCATGGCTCCTGCTACTGAGCCATATCGGAAGGCTGTTCCTGTTCCAACTGCGTGACCTGTTCCACCAAGGGAAAGACCAACAGCTACTGGATCGTCTATTTTCAACCACTTCAAAAGGGTTGGTCCGATGACACTGGTTAAAATCCCAGTTGCCACAACAACAACCACGGTCACAGTCGTCAAACCTTGCAATTTTTCTGTGATTCCCTCTGCCATGGCTGTCGTCACTGACTTGGGAAAGAGAGAAATGGCTAGGAAAAAGTCCATGCCAAAGATTTTCGCAACTAAGGCCGTAAAACTAGTATTGACGATCACTGCTAGCAGACTACCAAAGAGAATACTTCGAGCATGGTGCTTCATCAGATGAAAACTCTTATAAAGCGGAATCCCTAAAGCCACTGTTGACGGAACAATCAAATTGTTCAGATAAACCCCACCTTGATAGTAGTCTTGGTAAGAAATACCAGTCACCTTTAGAAAAATAATGATAAAAACAGCCGACAAAAGCAAGGGCGTTGTCAAAGGATGGGGAAAACGTCTATAAATCAACATCCCCACTAGATAAGCAAGGATAGACAGGGCAAGTCCAAACAGGGGATTGGAAACAAATTCACTCATTTGGCATCTCCTTTCTCATAATCTCCCTCAAATCGTCTCTTGATGAACTGAACTACCACTGCTATGAGGATAATATTGATGACAGCCGCAAAAAAGACAATCAAGACGATGGGCAAGAGATAGGGAGCAATCACATCAAACTTTTCCATGATTCCCACCGCTGGCGGCAAAAAGAGAATGGTCATATTGGCCAGCAAAAAATTCCCCACCATGTTGACATGCCTGGTCCTTAACCACTTGAACTGCAGGGCTAGAAAGAGAATCATCAAGCCGATAATACTGCCTGGGATGGGCAGATGAAAGAAACTGGAGATTCCCTCACCGATCAATGAAATCACAAAGAGAATCATTAATTGAACATATAATTTCATTCTAAACTCCACGAAATAGACTTCTTGCATATCAGTTTACTCTTTTTTCAGAAAATTTCAAGGAAATATTGCAATTCTTCTCTCTTGCACGGATTAGTTAAAAGTAGTATAATCATTGCATGCGCAATCATCTTGTATTGCAGAAACAGTCACTAATAACTTTGTGATTTTTACTTTGAAAAGAAAGGAGAAAGCAATGACCTACTTAGAAAAATGGTTTGACTACAACCGCCATCAAAAAGAAATGGAAGCCTTGTTGGAAGAAACTATTGCCCAGCAGAGTGAACAAAGGCTGAACTTGAAAGAGTTTTACCTGCTCTACTATTTGGATCTAGCCGATGAAAAATCCTTACGACAGATTGATTTACCCGATAAACTCCATCTCAGTCCGAGCGCTGTTTCGCGAATGGTGGCCCGCCTGGAAGAGAAAAACTGTGGTCTGCTTAGTCGCCGATGTTGCGATCAGGATAGACGGGCTAGCTTTATCTGTCTGACTGACGAGGGACAAACAACCCTAGCTTACCTGCAAAAAGCCGTCGAAGAAAGACTGGAAATGAGTCTTGATTTCATTTCTTAATCAGATTTTCAGAAAAAGTTGCGTGCGCAATCATTTTTCTTGACATTCCTCTTTTCAAGGAGTACAATAAAGTCAAGATCAAACAACAAAGGAGTTTTATATGATCGAAATTACCTATCTAGACGCCAGCAAGCAAGAGAGAACCATGACTTTCGAGTCATACCAAGACTTTGAACGTTCGCAACATGCCTGCCTCATCGGCGTCGCGGATTACTATACTGTCCAAAAATTAACCTACAATGGTCATGACTTGGACTACCATGGGACTTATGGAGATGTCTTCTTCTATCTCATGAAACAAGATTTAAGCCAATATAATTAAAAAGGAGAAATACAATGGTAAAAGCAATTACAGATGCAACATTTGAACAAGAAACAAAAGACGGTTTGGTCTTGGTAGACTTCTGGGCAACTTGGTGTGGTCCATGTCGTATGCAAGGTCCAATCTTGGACAAATTGTCTGAAGAACTTTCAGAAGATGTCTTGAAAATCGTTAAAATGGACGTCGATGAAAATCCAAACACAGCTCGTGCTTTTGGAATCATGTCTATCCCAACTCTTCTCTTCAAAAAAGACGGTCAAGTGGTGAAACAAGTTGCAGGTGTTCATACTGCAGAACAAATCAAGGCCATCGTTGCTGAATTGAGCTAATCACACGAGAGACCAAGTACTTTATTTGGTCTCTTTTTTCCTGCCCTTTGCCATTTTTCAAAAAATATGCTAGACTGTAGATAGAATATTACGATGTTTGGGACATGCCATCGCTAAAAAAAACCTCTACTTGGTATTTTTTAGCTCCCCTCAAGGGAGCTTTTTGCGTGCTCTGAACATTTTCCACTTTGGAAGGAGTACTATGAAACGTCAATCAGCCTTGGTCGTCTTTAGTGGCGGTCAAGATTCCACAACCTGCCTCTTTTGGGCTAAAGAACACTATGAAACAGTCGAAGCCGTCACCTTTGCCTACGGCCAACGCCATCATCTCGAAATTCAAGTTGCTAGAGAAATCGCTAAGGAACAGGGCATTCGTCATCACATCTTAGATATGTCTCTGCTGGGACAAATCACTGAAAATGCCTTGACCTCTGATCTGGAGATTGAGCAAAAAGAGGGAGAGGTTCCCAATACTTTTGTTGACGGTCGCAACCACCTCTTTCTATCCTTTGCAGCAGTTCTTGCCAAGCAACGAGGTATTAATGATATCGTGACAGGTGTCTGCGAGACAGACTTCTCAGGCTACCCTGACTGCCGTGATGTCTTTATCAAATCCCTTAATGTTACTCTCAACCTTGCCATGGATTATGACTTTGTTATCCAAACACCTCTCATGTGGCTAGACAAGGCTGAAACTTGGGAGTTAGCCGACCAACTTGGTGCCTTTGACTACGTTCGTGAGAAGACCTTAACCTGCTACAATGGGATTATCGGAAGTGGCTGTGGAGATTGTCCAGCCTGCCACCTACGTCAGCATGGTTTAGATGTTTATCTTTCACAGAAGGGAGAGGGCTAATGTTTTTCGCACCTAAAGAAATCAAACAGGAAACTGGGGAGTCTCTCGTCTACAATCCTCACAGAACCTTAGTTTCAAAAGAATTCACTTTCGACGCTGCCCACCACCTCTTTCACTATGAGGGAAAATGCAAATCCCTGCACGGCCACACCTATCATTTGCAAATCGCTGTCAGTGGATTTTTAGATGAACGGGGCATGACCTATGACTTTGGAGATATTAAAGCGATCTACAAGGACTACTTAGAACCCCACTTGGATCATCGCTATCTCAATGAAACCCTGCCTTATATGAACACGACTGCTGAAAATATGGTTTACTGGATTTTCCAAACCATGAGTCAAGAGTTGCCAGACGAACGCAGTCTCCGTTTGGAATACGTTCGCCTCTATGAGACTCCGACTGCCTTTGCGGAGTTTAGACGGGAGTGGTTAGATGACTAGGGAACGTGTCCTCAAACTACCAGTTCTGGAAATCTTTGGCCCAACCTTTCAAGGTGAAGGTCGTGCTATCGGGCAGAAAACCATGTTTGTCCGCACTGCTGGTTGCGACTACCACTGCGACTGGTGCGATTCTGCCTTTACTTGGGATGGCTCTGAAAAGCCAACTCGTATGACAGCTGACGAGGTCATTGCTGAATTGGATAAACTTGGAAGCTACGACTACGTTACCCTATCTGGCGGAAATCCCGCTATCCTAGCAGCCAACATGGCTCAACTGGTCACCAAGCTCAAGGAACGCGGTGTCACTCTAGCTGTTGAGACCCAAGGCTCCCGCTGGCAAAATTGGTTAAAAGACATTGACCAGGTCACTCTCAGCCCCAAACCTCCTTCCTCCAAGATGGAAGTCAACTTTGAGACCTTAGACTTCATCGTTTCCCAGCTGGATCCAGACAAAGTCACCTTTAAAATCCCTGTCTTTGATGATGCCGATTTGGCCTTTGCTAAAGGGATTCAAGAACGTTACCAACCAGATGTCCTCTTCTTATCGGCTGGAAATCCTGAGCCCAAGGCTACAGGTAATATTGTTCAAGACCAACTAGACCGTCTCAAAGAACTCTGGGAACGCGTCGCTACTGACGATAGCTGGGGCAATGTCCGCGTCCTTCCCCAACTTCATACCCTCCTCTACGATAACCAACGTGGTGTTTAAGATTAGAAAGAAAAAAACATGTCACAACAAGAAGAAATGAAAAACCTAAGCCTACTGGGCAACAAAGAAACCAACTACATTTTTGACTATCAACCAGAAGTTCTCGAATCTTTTGACAATCGTCATGTGGAAAATGATTATTTCATCAAATTCAACTGTCCTGAATTTACCTCCCTTTGCCCAATCACTGCTCAGCCAGACTTTGCGACGATTTATATTTCCTACATTCCTGACAAGCTCTGCGTCGAGTCAAAATCCCTCAAACTCTACCTCTTTAGCTATCGAAACCATGGGGATTTTCACGAAAACTGTATCAACACCATCGGGAAAGACTTGGTCAATCTACTAAACCCTCGCTATTTGGAGGTATGGGGAAAATTCACTCCGCGCGGTGGCATCTCAATCGACCCCTACTACAACTACGGTAGACCTGGAAGCAAGTATGAAGGTTTGGCAGAACAACGCCTCTTCCAACACGACCTTTATCCAGAGAAAATTGACAACCGCTAAACAGATACGAAAAAGCCCTGTTCCTCAAACTGAGGAGCAAGGCTTTTTGAGTTTCAATTATTCTTCTGTTCCAAGGAAATTTTTCGCAACAAGTGCTGCAAGAACGCCACCAACGATTGGGGCAAGGATGAAAATCCATACTTGTTGAAGGGCTGCGCCACCTACCAAGACAGCAGGTGCCAAGCTACGAGCTGGGTTTACTGAAAGTCCAGTGATGTTCAAGCCTACAAGGATCAAGGCTGTTAATGACAAACCAATCACCAAACCAGCGATTGCGCCATTGCCTTTGCTTGCTGATGTTACAGTCATGATAACTAGGACAAACAAGAAAGTTGCGATAACTTCAAACAAGAAACCACCAAAGACAGTGACACCGTTTGCCAAGGCATTTTCACCAAGACTTGCAGTTGACATGCCTGAGTTAGACAAGAGGAAGAATACTGCAGCTGACGCAAGGAAAGCTCCAACTACTTGTCCAAGGATGTAGTTTACAAGTTCTGAAGATGACAAACGTTTGTTTACAAACATAGCGATCGAAACCGCTGGGTTCAAGTGAGCACCTGAAACAGTTCCGATTGAGAAAGCTGCAACCACAATTGCTAGACCAAAGGCAAAAGCAATTCCAAGGTGTCCAAGGCCATTAAGACCATTTCCAAAAACAACAGCTCCTGTTCCGATGAACACAAGCATAAATGTACCGATTAATTCAGCAACAAATTTTTTCATGATAAGTCTCCTTTTTTCAAACTATGTATTAGTCTATCAAAAGAAGGAAAGGGTTTCAAGAAAATTGACTGGAAAGTTCATTGAAAATCATGAAACGACTCGCTTGAACTTAGTACTGAAAAGATTGAATGGCTTCTTTCAAGGCATCTTGTAAACTATTTCTCTGGTCAAGTTGGATATAGACTTCCAGCAGACAGGATCTGAAGTTGGAAAATTTATAAAAATCTTCCCTCTCTTCTATCGGAAAGTCAATAGTTTTTATCCAAGAAGCTACTTGTTCTTGCCCTAATTTCCCTTGCAAAATGGGTTCATAAAGTACTCTCGCTAAGCGCCAGTCCTCATCATTTGTAAAACGAATGGTAATTCTTTTAAATAATTGACCCAGTACATCAAATACTTCAGAAAATCTGTTACTAGGAAAATCTGGATGACAAACGACTTCCGTCAAGAGATCCGCTCCATGCGCAAAAGCGTGAACCCAACCATACTGACTTGAAAAACCTGTCGTATCCTTTTCTTTTTTAAGGTAATACAAACCTTGAGATAGCATAGCATTTCTTATATCAGCTTTTAAGCCTTTATAGAAAAGAGAGTGCTCGTTACCATCTGCATACAAAAGATTGGCATAAATAAGCGCCCTAAAAGAACGTTTAAGAGCCGAAACTCCTCTACTATCAATCTCTTTGTATAGACCTTCATCAGAGGAGACCTCTTCTGAGATAAACTGAAACTGTTCAAGGGAAAACAGTTCTTCTTGAATCCCTCTAGCCAAACTCGTAAAAACAAGTTCGTCTCGAATTTCTGGAGAGGAATCTCCTAAATGCTCAAGCAACCACTGAATTTCTTCTCGAATATAGCTTGGTTTTTCTTCTGTCACTTTTCTTTGTAATTTTTTACGCATCTCAAGTACCTCTACATTTCTAGTAACTTATCAAAAAGTCATCCGAAGATGACTTTGAATAGGAATATTTGGAAAAATTGGAAAGGAACATGGCATAGTTAAAGCACTATTTTTTCTTTTTCGGAGTTAAATCTTCAAAAGATGTACTATTTTTACTAATAGTCTCGCTAATGGCTTTTTGTCCCAACCCATTAATTGAGCTATCCATTTGAGCTGCTAAAGTCGTTACAGCAGTTTTATTTGTCATAGCAAGAACCCCTATCTCCTCATCGTACTTATCTACAATACCTTTTCTACCTGATTTTATAGGAGGAGCACAAAATGCTTTGATAGCTGCTCTTTCTAATGTTTTTTTGATTTCTCGTCTGGCTGATTCTGACATAGGTCCAATCAAAGCATCTATGACTAAATCCACTAGCATTTCTTCTGCCTCCTTTCTAACTCATATAAGTCTTTTCTTTGACTATAACTCTCTTCTAACTCTTTTTCTAAGCGAGAGCGCTCTTTTCGGTACTGAGTCTGCAACTCTTCATCTTTTGCCTCTATTTTAGCATACTGCCGAAGATACTCACTACTCGTCTCACTTGAATAAGATTCCAATAACATCAGAAATTGATGGTGCTCCCCATCGTCTCCAGATTTCTGTCTACCAAAATCATAAGCAATGTTCTCAAACTCCTCATATAGTCTTGTCAACTGAGAACGATTATGATCTAAACTTTCATAGGATTCTTCTATTTTCTTCTTAGCAGTTCTATAGTCATCCTCCAAGGACCAAAGTCCCTCTTCTTGCTTTTTTATTTTCACTTGGATTTCTTCTAGTTTGTCCATTGATTAATATCCCTTGCCAAGCTTTCGTCTCCTTCAACCGCCTGTTCAACACCTTTCTGAATGTTGGTTTCCAAATCCGTAAAGGCTTTTACAATCGCAGCTGATTTACTTACTTTTTTATCAAAATGTCTCTGAGTCTCACCCACAATACTATCATACGTTACCCCAGCTTCTACATAGACATCCTCTATCTCATCATTAGTTAACTCTGTTACAAACCAGGGAACTTCCTTACTGTTATCGTAGAGTGTTTCAGCATCTGTAACTGCTTTTTTAGCCACTGCCTCAATCTCGCTGTGTCCGTTACTGACACTCTCTGTCATTGCCGTCGCAACAGCTGTTGCTTGGACACTATCCAAGAAAAACATCTCATGGCTACTTATACTGCCATCTGATAAAAATTTAGTATTCAACTGTTTTAGAAGTCCATTTTTGACACCTTGTAATTTCTTCAGGGTCTCATAGTTCTTCTTTTCAAGTCCAGTCATTTTCTCTGGACTCTGTTTTTCCAAAATATCCTTGATTTGGTTAATTTGATTTTTATCACCCGTAATATCTGGGTCAATATTGTGCCCACCAGAATTTTCAAGCAGATAATCTTCTCCCAAGTATACACCTAAAAAAGGCTTTGAGATATTGTTAAGAAAGTCATCTTGAGTCCGGATTCGTACTACTTGACCTGTGAATGTCTTTTGTTTATTGATTATCTTCTCCCTTGCCGAATCCCACGGAGTCAGATAATCTATGATTTTATCTTTAGATTCGATAAGACCTTCTAAATAGAGAGGGGCTGAGTTATATACCACAGTACGCGGAGCGTTATACTCTAAGGCCACCCTCTGAGCGATGTTCCCTCCTAAAGAATGTCCAGTTAGAGTAATATTATCCCCATATCTCTGTCGAATCCTTTCATAAAATTTGAAAGCTTCATCATAATGAAAACCGAGCGCCATGGCTATACTACCGACATCTGTAGCGACATCCTTGACTATATCCGCATTAGGATTCGTTCCCGTATAGGCAATGATCACCTCTCCACTGTCCTTATCTAGGAAGGCTGTACCACTTGTGCCAGCGGAATCATCATGAAAATCATCTAGATATTGGAGGTTGGAGGGGATAGTCTTATCCTTTTGAGCACCTATTTTCTTATCTAAAATTTGTTCATCAGTTGCTCCTCTCCACCTTGCATTCTCAAATTCATAAGTCAGGTTCGCTGCATCCAGAGTTGGAATTCCACTGTTAACTGATTCTTTTTCACTCATTCTTTCGCATGCTCCTTATTTATAATCAGGTCAATCAGGATGTTTTAAATGTTAGCAAATTAATTAGAAACACTATTTCTATCATCTATCCAACTTGAAACTATCTCACTCATTCCATCATTTGGGTTATCCTTAAAAGCAATATTAACATTCAATCGATAACCTTTTGTATTATTATAAGATTCCGAGCCACTTATTGATAAGATGTGTTCTCCTTTTGAATTAAGGAAATTATTTATCGTAGAGTCATCACTAAAATAATAGATTTCAAACACATTGCGATTTGAATAATATTGAAACTTTTCAAGCTTCATTTGAGATAAAACATCTCTATTCAAACTTAATTTTTGAAATAGAAAACCTTTATAATCCCAAATTTTTTCCGCTACCTCATTGCTAGAAAATATAAATTCACCATCTTTATATTCTACATCAACATGCTCTTTCACTTCTTCTTTATATGGATCAGTAGAGATTTGCATAGTCTCTATCTTTCCTTTTATGGTTTGACTTTCTTCATCTCCATCTAAGGAAACTACTGTTCTGAGCGAATCCTTATAAAATGTTTGAGTAATATTAAACCCTTTCGGAAATTGCTTAAACAAATCAAACAGATTCTCGGTTGGATAGACACGACTAACCTCAGAGACTTTATTCTCAATCCATTCTCGACTATTCTTGTTTTCTCCACACCCTGCCAAGCTCATCATTATCAATCCTCCTAAAAGTACCATTATGAGAAACATGCGTTTTTTCATAACTTTCTCCTTACTTATGATATTCAATAAAACAACTAATCATAGTTCCCTTATAGTATACCATAAAAGCAACAATTCCTTGCATCTTGTTCACATTCGTAAGTCAGATTAGACGTCTCCAAGGTCAGTACATTACTATTTGTCATCTATCTTCTCCATACTCTTACTTTTTCCTGTTATAAGTTCTGAATGAGATATATTTTCTCCGTCAAAAACCACAGGATAACCGTATTCATAGCCAATAGTTGCAGAGTGGTCTGCACTAATAAAAAGGTCTAACGACTCACTTGATTGTATATGGAAGTAATCCTGAATAATTTTACTATTTACATTTTTATAAGTAATAGAAGCATCACCAGTCTCCCAATTATAGTACGTTTTTTTGAGCTCAAATCGAGATAGAACTGCTTTATTTAGTTCTAACTTTTGAAATAAAAACCCATCATAAAACAAATCATCTATAGAAACTTCTGTATTCAAAAATTCTAATCCTTTTTCAGTGTACACAATACGGCTTTCTAAAAGCACTTTTTCTTCATAAGAATTACCTCGAGCTTCTATTCTTTTAAAATTACCAGTTATTTCTTTTGTTTCTGCATTTCCTACGAGTTCAATCTTCTGATAACGAGAATAGTCCTTCGTCTCATCGTAAGTATCAGTACTTCTAATCTCAAACCCTTCCGGAAATTGCTTAAACAAGTCAAACAGATTCTCGGTTGGATAGACACGACTAACCTCAGATACTTTGTTCTCAATCCATTCTCGACTGTTTTTATTTTCTACACATCCTGCCAATCCTATCATGATCAATCCCCCTAAAAGTAACATTTCGAAAAACATGCGTTTTTTCATAATCCTCTCCTTGCTTATAATATTCAATAAAACAGCTGACAATAGCTCCCTTATAATATACCATAAAAGCAATATTTCCTTGCTTCTTATTCAAATTCGTAAGTTAGATTCGACGCATCTAAAGTTGGAATTCCACTATTAACAAATTTTTTATCCACCATTGAATCTCCTTTTAATTTGACACGGTTTCTCTAAATGAATAAACATTGTCGTAGTTGACAGTTACTGAATAATAGAAATAATCGTCGTTTCGGTATGAACTTCCAAAACCTAATGTTGCCTGTTCGTTTTCATGTTTTTTAAAATACTGATTGATAGTTTGATTCCGAACCAAATAATCAATATCAAATGCACCATTATTGCCATTATAACTTTTGGATTTCATAGATAAAGAAGATAGAAAAGACTGATTAATTGTTAACTTTTGGAATAAGAATCCATCAAAAGGCCATAATTCTTTCGCTTTCCCCTCATCGGAAAAGATAAATTCTCCATCTATATAATTCACCCTTATTGTTTCTTCTGGCTTTTCAGTAATATTATCAGAAGCCCGTATCTTGGTTAGCACTCCAGAAATTGTTTGGTTACTACTGTCTCCTTGTAAAGTTATTTCGATAATATAGTTTCCACGTTTTATAAATACTTGATTTACTTTGAAACCCTCCGGAAATTGTTTAAACAAGTCAAACAAATTCTCGGTTGGATAGACACGACTTACCTCGGAGACTTTGTTCTCAATCCATTCTCGACTATTTTTATTTTCTCCACATCCCGCAAATCCTATCATGATCAATCCCCCTAAAAGTAACATTTCGAAAAACATGCGTTTTTTCATAACCTTCTCCTTTTTTATAATATTCAATAAGATAGCCACCATCATTCTCTTGTAGGATATCATAAAAGCAATATTGCCTTGCGTCTTATTCAAATTCGTAAGTCATATTCGCCACGTCTAAAGTTGGAATTCCACTATTGGCCGTTATATACCTCCGCATTTGATACCGTTTCTCTAAAATAATAGCCATCATTGTAATCTAGTAAAATTGAGTAGTAGTAATAACCCTCATTTTGTAGAGAACTTCCAATCTCCAGTACGGATGTTTCAGAATCATTTTTATGAAAATAATTATTAACTACTTCATTTTCTGTAAAATATAAAATACTAAAACCATTTGTCACGCTATTATACGATTTCTCTTTTAATCTTAACTTAGACAATTCAGTTTTATTTAAAGTCAACTTTTGAAATAAAAATCTGTCAAACTTCCATATTTTTTTAGCAGTTTCTTCATCAGAAAAAATAAATTTATTGTCTACATATTGAACACTTACTACTACTTCTTCGCTTTTTGGTGCATCATCCTTCGCTGGGATTTTAGAAAGAGTACCCGTTATTGTATGCGATGTTGCATCACCTTTCAGCTTAATTTCTGTGATAAAATCGTCAATTCCATCACTTTTCTTTTTAAAATAGACCTGCTCAATCTCAAATCCTTCCGGAAATTGCTTAAACAAATCAAACAGATTCTCGGTTGGATAGACACGACTAACCTCAGAGACTTTATTCTCAATCCATTCTCGACTATTCTTGTTTTCTCCACATCCAGCCAATCCTATCATAATCAATCCCCCTAAAAGTAATATTGTGAGAAAAGTGCGTTTTTTCATAACCTTCTCCTTATTATGATATTCAACAAAATAGCTAACCGTAATTCACTTATAGTATACCATAAAAGGCTGATATGACCGTTCCCTCGGTGATGTTAACCCCCTGTCTAATTTATTTTGGAATACTGTAATCCTAAAGGTCATGATATAATAGATAGTGAATAACAAACATTACTAAAAGGAGAAATGTATGAAAAAAACGTTTAGACTTTGTTACCTAGCTTGTGTGACAATACTAACCTTTGCCCTTGTCGCTTGCTCATCAAAGCCATCTACTAGTTCTACAAATAATTCAAACAATCAGGCTTCCACCTATCATAAGAAAGATGTAACTGGTCCTGCTGCTTCATTTGACTGGAATGCCAAAGTTGAACCTACCAACTATGAGAGAACCTTTGTTGAAACCAACAGTGGCAGTCAATTTAATAAAACTTTAGATCGCACGAAAGAGGCGGCTGAGAATCTTGAAAAAAAGAAAAAGGAAATTTCTGATCCTAAGGTTCAAACAGCCCTCAAATTAGTGGATGCTGTCTTTGTCAATCAAGAAAATTTTGACCTAGTTGTGAAATCAGCGGGTGCTAGCAATCAAGAAGAGTTATTTGATAAGATTTGGAACGAATATTTAGTCCCTGAGTTAACTAAAATCCGTCCGAATTTTTCAAATGATACCATCTTTGAGTATAAGGGAGAAAAATATCCTCTCAAAATTTATGCACCAATGTTTTTCAAGGTCAACACCAATGCATTAGGAAAAGCAGGTGCCTATACTCTTGAGGACTATAAGGTAGAAGGCGACTTGGTTTATTTGAAATTTATGTCTCCAGCTGTAGATACTTACCAATATGAAGTCAAAGCATCCTATCACACAGACAGTCTCGAATTCTTTCAAGGACTGGCAGAAGAACAACAAAAAGTTCTTGAAACAGACTATGCTAAAGCTCTAAATATTCGATTTGTTTATCAATTAGCGGCGCTTGATTTTAAAGCAAATAACTATGTCGACTTAGAGGGAATGGATTATCTTGATCGTAACACTCATTACCTCGCCATAAAAGTGGATAATAATGGAGAAGCTAGCCTTGATAATGAAAATCTCGCCAACCTTTTACAAATTAGCATGAAGGCTTCAAATGAAGCCAATAAAGGAAAATTTGAGTAAATCTTTAAAGCATGAAAAAATCACCTAAAACAGGTGATTTTTGTGTATTCATCTTATCGATAAACCGTCTTAAATCCGACACTGGATACCCTTACTCTCCCAGCTCAGCACTGTAGGCGATAATCTGGTCAACTGTGTCTGACAAGAACTGGATGGTATCACGAAGTGGTTTGTCTGTTGAGATATCCGCTCCGATAATCATGGCTGACTCAAGCGGTGTCTTACTTCCACCTGATTTGAGAAGATTGAGCCAATCTTCAGCTCCAGTTTCTGAATGTTTCAGATGAAGGTAACCCGCGG
Organism: Streptococcus oralis; assembly: GCF_026782085.1. GTDB lineage: Bacteria > Bacillota > Bacilli > Lactobacillales > Streptococcaceae > Streptococcus > Streptococcus oralis_DA. Next base: position 65,024 of record NZ_JAKUVW010000002.1, on the reverse strand, counting down.
TCGAGATGACAAGTCCGGCTGAGTAGGTGTAGCTATACAAGCCCATGTAGTAGTGAGCCTGGCGCATCCAAGTCAAAGCCGCATCGTCGTCAATTTCAATGGCATCTCCCCAGAAATCCGTCAAGACTTCCTTCATAATGCTGTTAAGTTTGCTTGCTCCGAAGGTTTCTCCTTCTTCAATCAATGTATAAACCTTGCGCTGGAAGGCTGCTTCCAAGAGGTGGGTAATAAAGTTATGGAAGTAGGTGTCTGTCAAACGGTGAGCAAGGGCAAAGCGTTTTTGACGAGGGTCGTCAGACTGATGTTCCAAATAATCACTTAAAAGCAATTCATTGAAGGTTGATGGCGCTTCAACATAGTAGGTCGACATATGAGCATTAAAGTAACTTTGGTGATTGTCAGAAAAGATAAATTGACCAGAATGCCCGATTTCATGAATCAAGGTATAGACATCGCTCAAACGGCCTGTCCAGCTCATGAGGACATAAGGGTGCACGCGATATGGATCCGCCGCATATCCACCAGAATCCTTGCCACTATTGGCAGCGAAGTCCACCCAGCGCTCTTCTTGATAGCGAGCAACTTCCTGACAATATTCTTGTCCCAAAGGTTCTACTGACTTCATGACCAAATCATAGGCATCTTCAATGCTCACTTCAGGATTGAGGGCGCTATCCAAGTCCAATTTCCAGTCAGCGAAGGTCATCTTTTCAAGACCATTGACCTTGGCAACATGCTTGAGGTATCTCTGAGCCACTGGCGCAAAATCCTTCATGATGAGGTCAATCTGGCGGTCAAACATGGCACGATCTACTTCCTGCTCAGCTAAAAGATAATCAAAAACTGAGTCGTAGCCTTTCATATCTGCCAAGAGTTTTTCAGACTTGACTTGAGCTAGATAGGCTGCGGCTGCTGTATTTTGGTGCTTACGAAGTCCTTCTGAGAAAGAACGGAAGGATTTTTCACGAACCTCAGCGTCCTCGTGGTTTTGGTAGAAATTCTCATAAGTTACAAAGCTGTTTTTGTAGGTCTTGCCATGAGCTTCAAAGTCAGCCATTTCAAAATCCCCAGCACGCATCTTAGTATAGATGTCCTGTGGACTGTAGAAGACTTCCCCTAGGTTGGTCAAGGCCTTCTCTACGTCTGCCCCGAGATAGTGGGCTTTTTTGATTTTAGCCTGACGAATGGCTGCCGTCAAATGTGGCAGTTCACCCAAACGATCCAAGACTTCCTCATCTGCAGCGACTAAGGCATCGTCAAAGAAAGTCAAGGCTACACTGGCGTCTGTCTCAAATTCCATCCCAGCTTGGGCAATATTAGCAAAATCCTCATTGCTATAGTCCGTCGTCTGAGGCATAAAGGCATAATTGCCGATATGACTCATCTGGATATAGATTTGTTCCAATTCTGCAAAGGCCTTCTCTAAATCCTCAAAAGTATGAAGATTACCCTTGTAATCTCGGCTAAATTGATTGATGTCTTCGCGCGTTTTCTCGATTGCACGCAAGAAATCCTCACGGTCTTGGTATAGGGCTGTTAAATCCCAAAGTTCCTTTTCGGAAAATTCTGAACGGTGTTTTTGTTCCATTTTCTTCCTCTTATTTCTCTAATTCTAATAAAACACTAAGGGCTGATAAGGCGTAAAGTGGTGCTGTTTCTGCTCTTAGAATGCGGGGACCAAGTCCTGCCAAGACGGCTCCTTTGGCTTCAAAACTTTCGATTTCTGCAGGTGATAGACCGCCTTCTGGGCCAAAGATAAAGAGCAATTTAGCTCCTTTTTCAAGACCAGTGACTGCTTGCAGAAGCGCAGCGGCTTCTCCCTCTTTTGCTGATTCTTCATAAGCCACTACAATAGAGTCGAACTGGTCCAGCTGTGCTAGAAAATCTGCTTTTTTCTCGAAAAGCTGAATACTTGGGACCAGATTTCGCTTGCTTTGCTCTGCTGCTCCAAGGGCAATTTTTTCTAGTTTTTCGGCTTTCTTGCCCAATTTCTTGCCGTCCCACTTGGCAACTGACCAGTCAGCAGGAAAAGCCCAGATCTGGCCGGCACCAAGTTCGGTTACTTTTTGAGTGATAAACTCTAGCTTATCTCCCTTGGGAAATCCAGATGCAATGGTCACTTGGACTGGCAGTTCCACATTGTCAGCTAATTCTTTGATTAGCTCCAACTGACGAGCCTCCACATCTAGCACGCGCGCCAAACGCTTAATACCATCCTCAAAGACCAAGGTAATCTCATCACCTTCTTTCAAGCGCATAACCTGAAACATATGCTTGCTGGTTTCCTTGTCCTCAATGGTGACTGGCGAGGTAGCATTACCCTTGACAAAATACTGCTGCATGCTAGCCTCCAATCACACCTGAAATATCCTTGGTTTTCTTAAAGACACAGGCATTCCATTCCCCTTGAATCATGTGAGTTTCAAGGAAAAATCCAGCTGACTCAGCCGACTCGCGCACCATGTCCCACTTGTCCTTGATAATGCCACTCATGATCAGGTAGCCTTCATCCTTGACCAAGCGATAAGCATCATCCGTCAGATGAATGAGAATATCCGCTAAGATATTAGCCACAATCACATCTGCCTCAATCTCAACACCCTTGAGCAAATCTCCAGCAGCAACGTGGATGTTTTCCATGCCAGGGTTGAGCTCAATATTTTCCTGAGCCACACGAACCGCCACATCATCAAGATCATAGGCGAAAATTTCCTTGGCACCAAGAAGAGAGCTAGCAATGGAAAGTACTCCTGAACCAGTACCCACATCTAATACTGTTTCTCCACCACGAAGGACCTGCTCCAAAGCAAAAAGGCTCATCTTAGTGGTTGGATGGGTTCCAGTTCCGAAGGCCATACCAGGATCTAGCTTGATAATCTTTTCTCCCGCAGTCGCCTCATAGTCCGTCCAGGACGGTACAATGGTCAAATCATGAGTGATGCGAGCTGGTTCGTAATATTTCTTCCAGTTGTCTGCCCAGTCTTCCTCAGCCAAGGCAGTCGTCCCCATCTTGACTTCTCCTAAATCCATAAAATCTGTTAATTCTAGGAGACGAGCCTGTAAATCTGCCTCAACTGCCGCTACATCAATCGTTTCGGGATAATAGGCTGTCACCACGATTTCTTCCTGCTGTTCAACCTCAGGAAAAATTTCACCAAAACGGTCGACATTCCCCACATAGTCCATACTGTCTTCGATCGCAACACCTTGCGCTCCTAGTTCAATCAAGAGGTTGGAAACCAACTCCTCCCCCTCGCGCTTAACTGTAACTTTTAACTCTTGCCATGTTTCCATTTTATTAGTACTCCTCATCATATTCTAATCCAAGTTCCTGAAATATGTAGAAACGTAATACCTCTTGACACAATGTACGAAGTTCATACATTTCATTGAAATCTGTCACTAGATTTTTATATTTTGATTTCTCATCTCCATGAATATAGTAGTTACGACTGTCATACAACTTTTTAACAATACTAGAAATGGAGGTCTCAGTAAGTTTATTCTTCCCTATTTTTCCAAGAACATTAGAAAATAAATCCAGTAATTTCTTTCTCAAGTCACTATCCTGTCTCTGATATTTCAACCTATTTCTAAAGACTTTTTTAAAATAATCATCAATATTTTTATTAATAAAATCAAAAACTCTTTGTTTATTTATATCTTCTTCTTTAGAAATATCAGCTCGTTGTTCACCTCGAAAATTTCTAGCAAATACTTCTAAATTGCGAATGGAATCTATAAAACTATCTTCAAGATAAGGAGCACCATGCAAATTGGCTGTAAAACTTCGAACAATAAATTCTAATTGCTCACTTTTATCGAACCAATTATTTATAATAGCTTCAAAATTGTCGCCTAGTTTATTAAGCGAAATTTTGTGTAGCTCATGCTTATCCCATTTAATGTTTTTTCTTGAATGTTGTACAAAATACTTCCCCCTAATTATAGGCCAGTTATTATCCTGACGTTTTTCGCACAAAAATTCAATCGTTTCAAACGATAAAGGCTTTTCAGATAACATCTCAACTAATTCTTTAATCCGTATTGAAGTATCATAGCATTTCTGAAAAGAGACCTTTCTATCTGTAGGAGAAGATAAGTGAATTCTATAAGATGGTTCTACGCTAAGTGCATCATAAGAAAAAATATAACTAGGCACATCTTTAAATTTCAAATTCTCTGATGTTATCAAAACTTCCGTAGATTGATAGTCAGAAATATTGACAGCAATATTAAAATTTCGTTGTTTGAAATCACGTTCCGCACTTATAATTGATTTGCCAATCCAATCTTCTAGATGATCAAAAGAGAATTGGTAATACTGGACTTTGGTATCTTCCAATTCGTCAATCAATTCAACTATCAACTCTTTGAAATTATTCTTATTTGGAAATAATTGATAATCAATATCAAAAATTTTAAAATTTTTGATTCTATACTTTCTTATTGGAAAACCTGGAACATTATCTGTTCCAAACGGACTACCATAAGATTCTAATATCAATAACTTTCCATGAGAATCAAATCCATAAATTTTATCTATAGGGTATCCAAAATCAGTAATTATTTCGTCATCACTAGAAAATTCACCAAAAATTTCTAATATAATTTCGTTTGGTGAGTATGTCAAAATTCCACTATTTGCTTCATGATCAACTACTTTTGATTTATCATCAGAAAAATAACCTTTGATTTCAAATTCTTTATCCCATGAATATGACTTATATGTTAATTTACTCATATCTTGTAGTTACTCTTCCTCCATATAATCCCTCACTCTATCCTGCAACTGGGGTACAACCCTATCTGAGTCAAGAAACTCCTCAATGCTCATCAGTTTGTAGCCCTGTCCTTCATCACCAAAGACAATACTATCAAACTGTTCCTGCCTTAACTTACCAACTAGAAAGACGGATTCCTTCCCCTCAAAAAGCATACTTGGGTACACCTTACTCCAAAGCAGACAATCCTCAGTCAGATGAATGCCTAGTTCTTCATAAACTTCACGCGCCGCGCACTCAAAGGGACTTTCATCACCCTCTCGTCCGCCACCTGGCAATTCCCAGGTATTAGGGTATGGAATGTTTGATTTGTCATCACGTAAGATAGTTAAGAGCTTATCTCCACAAAACAAAGCAATTTTGCAACCTGTAAAATCAGAAATTTCTATTTCCATATCATACTCCTAGTATCTCGGATAAGGATAAAACTCCCCCTCTTCCAAGCCGACTTTTCCTTCTTCAAATACTTCTTGGTTCCATTCCATGACAAACTCCTCTGCTTCTGAGTCTTCCAAAAAGTCCATGAGCGTATCCAGCCCAACCTCTGCAGTGTCTTTGAGGAATAGAGCAAAATAGTTTAAAAATTCACGAGAAAATCCTTTCTTTGGCAGATAAGGTATAACTGTCAAATAGTCTTCCTCATTGACAGTTGACTTAGCAGGGTTGTAAAAGAGTACCGCTTCTTCAAAGAGAATGTCGTCTGACGAAACTTCTCCGTCCTCATCCACCATCTCTACACCAGCAGCATTTTGCGCTTCTAGAAGAAAACTCACTTCAACCGCGTGGTTGCGCTTATCCCAGCTAATCTCATAGTCAAAGGGAAAGTTCTTGTCCAACTCTTCCTGTAAAACATCTAAAAATCCGTATGTTGCCATTTTGTCCTCTTTCTATGCGATTCTTTAATCGCCCCGATTGCTCGGAAATATGCTAAAATAGATACTACCATCTTACCACATATACATCAGAAAATCCATGTTAGAAAGGACTGCTATGCCAGACAATCTCGCGCTTCGCATGCGCCCAAAAACCATAGACCAGGTCATCGGTCAGGAGCATCTGGTCGGACCTGGAAAAATTATCCGTCGCATGGTGGAAGCCAATCGTCTGTCCTCCATGATTCTCTACGGACCTCCAGGAATCGGCAAGACCAGTATCGCCTCAGCCATCGCTGGAACCACCAAGTATGCCTTTCGGACCTTTAATGCGACTGTTGATAGTAAGAAACGACTGCAAGAAATCGCTGAAGAGGCTAAATTTTCTGGTGGACTAGTTCTGCTACTGGACGAGATTCACCGACTAGATAAAACCAAGCAAGACTTTCTACTTCCCCTCTTGGAAAGTGGTCTGATCATCATGATTGGTGCGACGACTGAAAATCCTTTCTTTTCTGTAACTCCAGCCATTCGTAGCCGTGTTCAGATTTTTGAGTTAGAACCCTTGTCTAATCAAGATGTTAAAGAGGCGATTCAAATTGCTCTAACCGACCCTGAGCGTGGTTTTGATTTCCCAGTTGAGCTAGATGAGGAGGCTCTGGATTTCATCGCGACCTCTACAAATGGAGACCTGCGTTCTGCCTTTAATTCACTAGATTTGGCTGTTCTCTCTACTCCCGAGAATAACAAGGGTATCCGCCATATCACACTGGATATCATGGAAAATAGCCTGCAGAGGAGTTATATTACCATGGATAAGGATGGGGACGGTCACTACGATGTCCTCTCAGCCCTACAAAAGTCCATTCGTGGCTCGGATGTCGATGCCAGTCTCCACTATGCTGCCCGCTTGATTGAGGCTGGGGATCTTCCTAGTCTCGCTCGTCGCTTGACCGTTATCGCTTATGAAGATATCGGTTTGGCCAATCCTGAAGCTCAGATCCATACTGTAACTGCTCTAGATGCTGCTCAAAAGATTGGATTCCCCGAAGCTCGCATTCTCATTGCCAATGTCGTGATTGACTTGGCCCTTTCTCCAAAATCCAACTCAGCCTATGTGGCGATGGACAAGGCCCTCGCTGATCTCAAAACATCAGGGCATTTGCCCATTCCACGACATCTGCGTGACGGACATTATAGTGGTAGCAAGGAATTGGGCAACGCTCAAAACTATCTCTACCCCCATAGCTATCCTGGACACTGGGTCAAACAAGATTACTTGCCAGAAAAAATTCGAGATCATCACTACTTCTCTCCAGAAGATACTGGCAAGTACGAACGGGCCTTAGCTCAACGCAAGGAAACCATTGATAAATTAAGAAACTTGTGAAATCCCTTGCAAAAAAAATAATTTTTCCTCTTGAATTTTTTTAAAAAAGTGGTATCATATAAATATAGAAACGCTGTGGTGTACGACTTCACACTTAAGTGTTGACCGACTATTTTTTGTATTATTAGGGAAACAAAAGTCTTCTAACAGCATGTAGGCCGTCTCACACGGAAACAGCTTCAGTTAGAGCGAGTTGCCCACCTGCTTAATTGCGCGGGTTCAATACAAACCGTGAAGTTTCGGCACCAATACAGCTTTTTTCTTTGCCTCCTTAGCTCAGCTGGCAGAGCAGCGGACTCTTAATCCGTGGGTCACAGGTTCGATCCCTGTAGGGGGCATCTAAATCAACAGGAAAAAGCCTTGAGTTCCAAGGCTTTTTTGCTTATCTATAACTGATTTGCCTCATCATTTGCCCCACTTTTAAATCTATCTTTTCTTTTTGAACCAAATTACATCTTAACAAATAGTGTAAAGCCAGTTACTTTTGCTTTGATGCCATACAATATTTTCATGTAGAGAAGACAAATTTTATCTTCTCTTTTTATTTTCAAAATAATAAAAACTGATTTTCTTTTCATAAATCAGACTGAAACTTCCAAATTTTCCATTTTGTTTATTGACATTTCCTCTAAAAAGGTGTATAATATTTTTATTATCAAACTATACTATACTATATAGGGGGTATTGAAATGAAATTTTCTAATCGTTTACTGCTATTCCTTGCAGGAGTTGTTTTTGTCCTTTTAGGACTTTTCCTATTTACAAACCCAGTAGCTAATCTTGTTGCTTACAGCTGGTGGATTGCATTTGGTTTACTGGTTTCTTCTATAGCAGCTATTTTAGGCTATTTCTCTGTACCAAAAGAGCTTCGCTCACCAGCTCATCTTTTCCAAGGGATTGTTAATCTTCTCTTAGCTCTTTACCTCGTTGCCTATGGCTTTGTGACGCTGCCAGTTGTCATTCCAACTATTTTAGGAATTTGGTTAATTGTAGAAGCCATTATAGTTTTCTTTAAAGGCAATCGTTTGGGATTGATTTTCCCTATTATTGGCAACCATATCATGTGGATAGCGTTGCTTGCATTTTTACTAGGTCTAGTGATTTTGTTCAATCCAGTAGCTACAAGTGTCTTTGTCGTTTATGTCGTTGCCTTTGCATTTTTAATTGTTGGTTTCACCTATATCCTTGATGCCTTTCGTAAATAATCTAGCTGCCATTTTGGGCATATTAAAATAGCTGGGAAGTTACATTCTCAGCTTTTTCTGTTGCCTCCTTAGCTCAGTTGGTAGAGCAGTAGACTCTTAAGCTATGGGGCGCAGGTTCGAGCCCTGCAGGGGGCACATCTAAATCAACAGAAATAAGCCTTGAAACCAAGGCTTTTTTTAACGTCTAATAGCTTTTTGTAGAAAAGTATTTAAAAATAAAAGAGAAGAGAATCTCTCACTCTCTTCTCAGTATATCTTATTAAATTTAGTTTTTCTTAATCTACCTGATTTTCCTTTGCAACGACAAATTCTTTAACCAGTCGATAGATAACAGCAAATACGGGTGTAAAGAATATCATCCCAAGTAAGCCAAAGAGATTGCCTCCAATACTAGCAGCCGCAAGCGTGAAAATAGCTGGCAAACCAATAGACTGACCTACAACTCTAGGATAAATAAGGTTTCCTTCAATCAGCTGTATAACTTGATATAGAAGAAGAGAAAGTAAGGCTTGAGTAGGACTCACTGTGAAGATAAAAATCGCTCCCACAACACAAGCAATCATAGGCCCTACATAAGGAATGAAAGACAGTACTCCTGCAAAGATACCTGTCATTACCCCATAAGGTAGTCCAAACAGGCTGTAGCCAACCGCTATCATAACTCCTATGATGACTGCTTCAATCAGCTGACTCATCAAAAATTGGTCATAAGTCTCTAGTGCTACTTGTCCAATGTAAGTTAACTTTGTCACCACTTTCTCTGGAAATATAACTTTTAGAAGTCTACTCGTCATCGCTGCCAGATGTTCCTTACTGGATAAAAATAAAAAGGTAAATACTATAATCAGAAAGGCATTCATCAAACTTGAAAAAATATTGCCGATATTACTAGTCAGACCTGATAAAAAACCTATCAAAGCTTGGCTAATAGAACTAGATTGTCCCTGTATGCCTGATACGATAGTTGACAACATGTCTTTGGTTACAAATTCCGAGCTGCCTAGCAATTTCCCAAGTTGAGTAAGGACTGTTGAAAGGACTGTTCCCAGCTGACTAATAGTCTGGGCTAGGGTTGGCAGCACCAAAACCAAAAGAGCAATCACGATTAAGATAAGAGCTAGGAAAACAAGTACCATGGCAATCGGACGACGCAACTCTGCCTTTACCTTCAATTTAACTAAGTACTGTTCAATTTTTTTCATAGGAACATTAAGCACAAAAGCAATAACAGCACCATAAATCAAGGTTGATATTACATCAAAGAGAGAGATTGCTCCTGATATAAAGCTCGATGCATTCAGAATTACAAGAGCAACCAGCCCTATAAAAAGGATTAACGGAGTATATTTTTTAACTAAGTTCATAAATTCTCCTTAATAAACATGTTTAGATACGACTATACTATTTGGTTTTTCAAACTCTCGATTAAGGTAGGCTTGGTAAGTTCCTGGAGCGATAAATCCTTTGGGTGAGAGGATATCGGTGCCAGCCTGACCGACTATGGTATCAGCCAAGAGCACACAGTTTGTAGATAAGACAAAGTAGGATTTAAACTTAGATTTGATAAATTTATAAAGTTCCCCATCTGTCTCATGTCTGATTTTATAAGCGTAGGTGTAGTCTTCCTTACCATCACCTGTCATGATTTTATCTGCACTTGGCTCCCATGGAATCGTCAGTTGTTTCAATTCAGCCAACTTTTTCTGAACTGCTTTTTCCATTTCAGGCGTCAAATCTATCCCATAACCAAAAAGCGTTTTTTGACTCTCACGTTTACATAGGTCAATGTACTTGTCACGATCACAGAAATATAAGACACCATCTCCTACCATGCCAAATAAGGTCTCAGAAGACGGATCATAGTTGCCATAAGAAATAACACGGCCTTGATAGCAGATATCCACATGACCAATTGCCGAAAACAGGGAGGTCTCAGCTGTATGAACAAAAATTTCTAGCTCTGCTGTCTTACCAGACTTCACTATTCCAAGATGGATATCTTCTTCCTCATCAGCATTTTCCAGCATAAATTTGTTAACTTTTGCTAAAGTTCTTGCAGGGATGAGAGCGGCTAGGACAATAGGTAAGCTAATTCTAATACGACGTTTGAGATGGTTTTTCCCAATTTCCCCTTCAAATAAGAAACCGTCACGGATATTGGACAGACCATAAAGGAAAAAATAAGCCCCTAATACAAAGAGTTGAAAGACAGAATTTCCTGTAGAGGACAAAAGACTAGCTCCACCAAGAAAAACTAGTAGAATACCATCTAGTAAGAGACGAAAACGAGGTCGAATTTTGTTTTTGCGGTAGAGAACATAGGTGACAAGGTTAATACTAGCATGAAAAATCTGATAAACTCCAATCACAAGAGCCAGAACATAAATCGGTATATCAGTCGCAAGATTAGAACCTAGCAAATATCCCAGCACTAACAATTTAACCAGTGCAACTCCCAAGGTATCCGTTGACTGGCTTTTTTTGAAAACTCTTAATAGCAAATCTACGACCGTTGCTATCCAAGCTAAAAACAGAACCAGGCGAATAACTGTTACTGGCAACCAAGTCCCCGTGACCATCAAGATGAGACCTAGCAGAACAAACAAGAACCCCTGAGCAAGTAATTTCTTACCTGTCAGACCTAAAGATAGAATTTTCGCCATATAAAAACCTTTCAACAATAAAAATTAAACACTCCGATTAAACTGACTAGTAAATAGCCAACACTACAAACAGCCTGTGCCAGCAACATATGGTGACTAGAAATGACTGTAATAATGTCACCATCTTGTCTTATGCACTTCTAAAATTTGTTATATTGATTAGAAACCAGAGCTTATAAAAACTAGCTAAACTCGAGAGATAGACACAATTGCGACGAAAAAATGTATAACCAATTCAACTTGTTAAGGTAAGAAAGCATTATTTCCAATCTATTAATTATTCATCTATTACCTATTATGACACAATATTCCCTATAGTTCAACTTTTTACTTGTTTTTATATTACACGGACTAAAAAGTTTTCAACAGTTGATTGCATTTGTTTTAATAAGTTTTAACCTTTCTTGGTTAGATAAAAAAAGAACCATACAGTTTAGAATCTGTATGGTTTTTGCCCCACTTTTGTCCCATTTTTAAATCATGACATTGAAAATACCTAAAATCACTTATATTTCAATATTTTTAATTGCTCTCAATATGAAAGTCCTTTCCAAATCCCTGTAGGGGGCATCTAAATACAACAGGAAAAAGCCTTGATTTACTAGGCTTTTTTGTGTAGTCTTAGCACTAAAAAACGATAGAAAAAACACCCCTTCTGAACTGCACCCCAAAAGTTAGACAGAAAAAACCTAACTTTTGTGGCGCAGTTCATTCGCGTCACATGAAGTTATTTAAGCATCTCCCTTTTTTTATTACCATTTTCTATTATAATAAATTGTACTTCTAAAATAGAAAGGTCTTAAGATGACAACTCTTATTAAACATAAACGTGTAGAATTTTCAGAACTTTTTTATGACCTAGTTTTTGTTTTTGCAATTTCAAAAGTAACTACTTTAATTGACCATCTTCATAACGGTATTTTGACTTGGAATTCTTTCCTTGATTTTTTCATTGCTACTTTGTTTCTCATCGATTCCTGGATGATTCAAACCGATTATACCAATCGCTATGGAAAGAACTCTTTATTTAACATAGTAATCATGTTTATCAAAATGGGAATTTTACTCTTTATAGCCAATATGATTGGACCTGATTGGCAACAATATTTTCATTATCTCTGTTGGGCTATTGGTACATTAACCCTTACCTTATTTTTTCAATATTTGGTTGAATTTTTTAGAAAATCAACCGATGATGCTAATCGGGAAAGTATCAAAGGTTTTCTATGGATAACAGGTCTAGGAAGTTTAGGATTCTATCTAGCAGCTCTTCTTCCTATTTACCTTAGAGTCTATATCTTATTTGCTAGTATTCTGCTAACATTTATTATGCCAAGTATCTTGCTTAATAAAGATAAGCATTACCAGGTAAATCTCCCCCATTTAATCGAGCGCATCTCCCTTCTTGTCATTATTACGTTTGGAGAGATGATTACGGAGCTAGCTAACTTCTTTACAATCGAGAATTTCTCGATTTATTCGGTTCTTTATTTCATTATTATGATTTCTCTGTTCTTGTTTTATTTTGGTCAATTCGACCATGCTATTGATGAAAAATCTAATCAAAAGGGACTATTTCTAATTTACAGTCACTATCCTATTTTCATTGGACTTCTTATGATGACCGTTTCGATGAGTTTTCTTCTGAATCCTGAAGCTAATCGTCTCTTTGCAACCAGCTTCTCTTATATCGGATTTGGCCTCTTTCAAGCTGCTGTCCTAGTAAATGGGCCCCATAACAAACACTATCTTCGCTATTCGAAAAGTTACTACTGTGTCCAAGCGACACTCTATCTGGCTGCCTTGATTCTCTCTTTAATCTTTGCTTCTAATCCTATAATAGTAGTGAGTATAACAACCATTTTAGCTCTACCTATAGCCATTCATTTTATTTATTTTTATATGACACAGAATAAAAAATATTCCAAATCTAACTGGGGATTATTTTAATGAGTTTATAACATTAAAAAGCTTTGGGAACCAAGGCTTTTTTTTCATTAATTTGTTTTTCTATTTTATCCTCCAATTTGATCTCGCACTGACATTTGTTTATAACAAAACTATATATCTAGAATAGCATAAACATTAGGTATTATAGGTTTTCAAACCAAATACGAGTCATTCGTTTTTGCCCCACTTTTGCCACGTTTTTAAAGCCTGACATTGAAAACACCTAGAAGTATTTCCCTAAAATCAGCTATATTTCAACATTTTTGTTTATTTTCAATATGAACCTGGTTTTATTGTAGCAAGAGACAAATCTCCACTAGAACTCTTAATTGAAAATAAGGACTTATTAGATTAAAAAAAGCGAGGATAACCTCGCTTTTCTATTGTAAAATCTTATTCTTCAGTTCTTCCAGTTGCCTCGTTCGGTCATTCAATTTTAATTCAAAAACTTAAAAATCCAAAGCAATGATTATCCATTCATCAATGAAGTTCCAGAAATTTAAATTTCCTTTAGGAAGCTCTTTAGTGGACCAAAGATAAGCTCCATTTTCTATATTCTTCGTCAAATCCAAAACGATATAGGTTCCCATCCCGTTACTGAAAAAGTTGTAGCAAGAGGTCAAATCCATCTCCAGCTGGTCTTCATATTCCCATTCAAAATCAGCCATGGAATCGATATTTTCAGTGCTATCCAAACCCATTGTTTTACTCGGATAGTAATAAAAGCCATTATGAACTTTTGTGTAAAAGTCTACAATTGTTTTATCTATATTTTCAACTGGACAATCAAATTTTTCACCAAGATTTGATTCAGATAGTGGGTTTTTCCCTTCGTAAAAAGCTAGCTTTTTCGTCTTGTAACTAAGAACCGTATATAAAATAGAATACTCTTCTCCAATTCTCATCAACTCAATATCAGTCAGATATGTTTGTAGATAAAGAATAGTATTGCTCAATTCCCTTGCAAGATATTTCTGCCATTCTCCTAAAACAACTGATTTTCTATCTTCCAAAGTATCGGCTAGAAATGCTGCTTTCCAATATTCTGGAATCGGTGCATTTACAATTGTTGATTTATCAGTTATAAATTCTACTTTATTTTTAGATGATAACGTGTAACGATTTAAAAATGCAATTTTATCATTCATCTGTTGAACCATTTTATCCTCCGATTTGATCTCGCACTGATATTTATTGATAACAACACTATATATCTAGTATAGCATAATCATTAGGTATTATAGGTTTTCAAACCAAATGTGAGTCAATCGTTTTTGCCCCACTTTTGCCGCGTTTTGAAATAATCACATTCAAAATTATTCCAAGTATCTTCCAAAAATCGTTTATATTTCAACATTTTTGGTTAGTTTCAAGATGAAGATTTCTTAAAAATGCTTGCAGGACATCTAAATACAACAGGAAAAGCCTTGGAATCAAGGCTTTTTTATTATTCTTAGTTACTCGTCTAATCGAATAAACATCATTGCGTTAAGCAAAGAGATGAGAGCGACTGTATTGACATTATTGGAATAGATCAGTCTCTTATTTTCAATCGGCGGAATAATAAAATTAGAAATAATGATGTCGTAAGGTGATTCTTTTAGAGCATCAAGGGATAACTCTAATTCACTCCAAACTTCCAGTTCAAAATTGTTACTGCAATAGTAAGCAAGTGTCTCAGCTACTGATTTTGCATGATACTGATCAAAATTACTCATGACCAAAACCTTTAATTTCGGTTGATTTTGTAAAAGATTTAGCACCAAGTGTTTGCTGTGAGTGATAAACGTATAGGTCAAATGATTGACCTTCATTGAACTACGATCCATATCCAAAGCCTCTAGATAGTGTTCAATCCCTTCCTTCACCTCTGAAACAAAGCGAGGGAAAATATTTTGAAAGTTCTTGATTGTATTACCTTTTTGATCAAATAGGATAAACTCTGTCGATAATTCCTGACGATGCAGATGTGCTGTATTATGCAGATGCCAAATCAGATTGTCCTTATTGTCTACTTGGAGATTATACTCTCTTGATACCTGATCTACTAGTTCGCCCAATAACTGATACGATTTTTTTACATAGCTGTCTGTTTTTGCATGGTTCAGAAACACTTCTTCATCTATGAAAAACATTTTTGAAAATAGGATACAAACAGTTGACCTATCACTTCTTTATTCAGAGAGATATGATATTCAGAATCAAAGCTCGCTACAATCTCGTTGATTCCTTCTGCCTGCATAAACGATTCCAACAATTGATTGTTAAAAGAGTCTCTCTCAACTTCCATGAAATGACCAAACTTTATGCGATATAAATTTGTAACCAGAAGTAATTTTAACATTCTATGAGTTGATAAATTCATCGGGAAAGAAGTTGCTTTATAGACTAATTCCAATAATTGAGACAAGGGTTCTTGAGAAAAATCTTCAAAGGGCCATTCAAGGAAATAATATTTCTCTGAAAAATACTGGGCAAAAAAGTAACGGATATCAATCTCATTTCCAGTGATTCGAACTGGATTGAGGCTAATTTCAAAACGATATTGTTTCTTAATAATTTTATTAATGTGACTGATGATACGGTAAAGAGAGGAAGAACTGATATAAAACTCTTTGCAAATACTATCAGTATCACATCCTTCATTAAAGAAGACGAATTCTAAAATTGAAAAGTGGGTTGAATGCTTAAAAAAATGATGATAGACCATCTCAATATCACTATCGTCAGTATTTATGATACGGATGCCATTTGTTGAGGAATGAAATATCAAGTCAGGAAAAGAAGACCTGATATGGGACAAGTCATCTTTTACAGAACGTTCTGTACAGTGCAATAATTCTGCTAGTTCTGAAATATGAAACCAGCGTTTGTTTTCAAATAGTAATTCTAATAATTCTAATTGTCTGTGACTTTTTTTCGATAATAAATCTCTCATGAACAGCTTTTCTCTCTTTGTAATAAACTAAAGGATTGTCTTTCAATCTTCATGCAATTATACCATATAGAGTGGATTTATCCTCTTAAAACGACTTTTGCTTGTCATCAAAAGACTAGTCTAATCACTTAGAAACTCAGTAGCACCAAGATTTTCTTATTTATTTGTACCTAAGGTGTATTTTTATAATACGTAATTCAAGACAAATTATTACCTTTCCATATTTAAATGTTATATAATAAATGATATCAAAGAAAATTATTTTCTGAAAATGATTCTTTGATTTAGAAATAGAAAAGGAGGATACACTATGTTGTGGTCCATTATTGTTGGAGGTCTTATTGGTCTCATCGCAGGTGCAATCACTAAAAAAGGTGGTTCAATGGGATTGATTGCGAATATCATTGCAGGTCTTGTCGGTTCGTCTGTAGGGCAATCACTTCTAGGAAGCTGGGGACCTTCATTGGCTGGAATGGCTATTATTCCGTCAATCGTAGGTGCAGTGATCGTTGTTGCAGTCGTTTCATTTCTATTTGGTAAAAAATAAGCATTACCTAATAAGAAATTAAAAGTGATAAGCCATAATTTTGAATACTGTAGACGGGTAAAATTATGGTTTAAAGCTTTTCAATTGAAAGGATTTAATATGTCAAAATCAAAGAAAATATTGTTACTTATTTTCTGTATCTTAATCTTGACTATTTTCCTTCCTATTCTCATAGATTATCATCAGGTCAGTGATTTAGGGATCCACTTATTCAGTTGGAGAGAACTCTACGCTGAATTCCTGATTGCTAGATATGTCTTTTGGGGGACACTTGTCCTATCTGTTTTAGTTTTAATTTCAATGTTAGTGATACTCTTTTATCCTAAACAATATCTAGAGATTCAATTAGAAACTCAAGAAGATACATTAAAACTAAAAAATTCAGCTATCGAAGGCTTTGTTCGATGTTTGGTCATTGATCATCAGTTGATGAAAGAACCGACGGTCCATGTAAATAGCCGCAAAAATAAATGTTTCGTTACTGTTGAAGGGAAAATTCTTCCTTCAGACAACATCTCAAATCGATGCCTTGTCATTCAGAATGAAATAACTCATGGATTAAAGCAGTTCTTTGGTATTGAACGTGAGGTAAAACTTGAAGTTAAAGTTAAAGAAGTTGAACCTCGAAAAACGACCAAAAAGACTGTTAGTCGTGTAAAGTAAGGAAGTAAAAATGGAATGGTTTAAAAAATACCAGTATCCAATCATTGCAGGTTTAGTAGGTGTCATTCTCGCTTGCTTTATCTTATCCTTTGGCTTTTTCAAAACACTATTTGTACTAATTTGTGGAGCCTTAGGAGCATTTGCTGGATACTATGTTAAGGAAAAATATTTAAATAAATAAAGGAGTCTCGTATGTCAAACGTAGATAAAAATGTAGAAAAAAAAGATGTCGCTGTTGTTTCTCAAAATGTTAAAGGGGAACTCACTTATGAAGACAAAGTAATCCAAAAAATCATTGGTCTTTCACTTGAAAAAGTACCTGGACTTTTGGATGTGGATGGAGGATTCTTCTCTAATCTAACAGAAAAAATCATCAATACAGACAATGTCACTCATGGTGTCAATGTTGAAGTTGGGAAAGAGCAAGTTGCAGTTGACTTGAACATTGTTGTTGAATACCAAAAGAATGTCCCTGCTTTGTACAAAGAAATCAAAGATGTTGTCGTATCACAAGTTACAAAAATGACTGATCTAGAAGTAGTTGAAGTCAATGTGAATGTTGTTGATATCAAAACGAAGGAACAGCATGAAGCAGATTCAGTTAGCCTCCAAGACCGAGTAACTGACGTGGCTTCTTCAACAGGAGAATTTGCTTCAGAACAATTTGAAAAAGTGAAATCTGGTATCGGTTCAGGTGTAGCTGCTGTTCAAGAAAAAGTAGGCGAAGGTGTTGAAGCCGTTAAGGGCGAAACAAAAGAAAATGCTCGCGTACACTAATTCATCTGATCAAAATCAATCAATTTAAAGGAGGCAGAATCATGTCAACAGAAGAAAAATTAAACCAAGCAAAAGGTTCCATTAAAGAAGGTGTCGGCAAAATGATCGGCGATGAAAAAATGGAAAAAGAAGGAACAGCTGAAAAAGTTGTTTCTAAAGTAAAAGAAGTTGCTGAAGATGCTAAAGACGCTGTCGAAGGCGCTATTGAAGGTGTGAAAAACATGCTTCACAAAGACGAAAAATAAGGCTAAACGTTAATTTATCTTATAACAATAGTAGTCAAAGAGAGAACATTTACTGTTCTCTTTTTTGTATATAGTACCCTAAAAACGATTCCCAATTTTCGTTAAAAGAAATTGTCAACAGGAAGAGCCTTGGAATCAAGGCTTTTTGCTTGTTTAAAATAATATCTCCCTTTTTAAAGAAAGAAAATTTAAAAGCTTGCACACCACTAGACTGGCTTATTTATCCACCACCTGAGCCTCAAATTGGGCTGGTTGATTGTCTACGTTGGTAATGGTTATCGTGTAGGGCTTGTTATTGGTGGCATCAAACACTTTTTCACCTTGATAACTTACAACAACTCCATCTTTTTCTAAATAAATATCTGGTTGCTTGTTTGGAAGTTTTTCGTCCTCCTCGTCCAAACCATGGCTTTTTATAATTTTTTGTTCCTCTACTTCATAGTAAACATCGCTGTTTCTTTCACTCCAAACACCAGAGCCAGTTAATTTAATTCTGCTTGAATCGTTTTTCTTCAAGATGAAGATTGAATAGTATTCCAAATCTTGTGTTCTGGGATTTACTCTTAAGTTGACGGATTGACCTGGTTGAAGAGTGTATTTGCCATAGCTCAAAACTGAAAAGACAAACCAAACTAGTAGCAAACTATACAAGACTCCTATAATCATTCGTGAGCGCCTACTTTTAAACAAACGTAAAAGTAAGACAAAAGAGACAATAAAGAGCAATTCTGTAAACATTTTGTCCCCTTTTTTATCCTCGTTCACATCCCCAACAAAGTCTCGTGTTCATTTCTTACTAGTAAGCTCAACCATACAAAGTCTGATACATCTTATCTAGAAAGGCTTTCAACTCTTTTCGAACAATCTTTAACAGGCGTTCTTCTTCGGCTGGAGAGGTGTTCACACTTTCTTTTATATTGTTTTCATTAACTTGAAAGTAGCTGCTAGAAACTAAATCAAAGTTCTTATCCAATTCATATAGTACACTAGTTATTTTACCATCTATCTCTATTCTAAAATAAGCAGTTACCCCATTCCGTCCCGGATTTGAGATATCCAAATCGATGTCTCCTTTTATCCCTATGGAGTCAATCCCTCCATCCAAGCGGATAGCACCATCGGGAGGAACAACATAGCCAGCTTTTCGCATGTCGGACGCATATTTTCCTGAATCCATTAAATATTGTAAGACTGCTATATTGTCCCTCTCTTCAAAGGAGGTTTTTAATTGCATATGTTCTTGATGGTTTTGATACTGAAAATAAAGATTCAAGCCAGTAGCTAAGGCAATTACAGAAGCGAGCAAGATTCGTATTTTTCTACATCTCGACATGTTTATCTCCTCTATCTAAGAAATCATAGAAATCTTGTTTCCAACTTTGAAAGGTAACTGCCTTATCCTCGGATATCCTTGGGACTCTAACTCAAGTGACTGCTATCTACCCTTTTTCATGATGTATTTTCGTATAGGTGTTTCAACCATTTGAACGATTTCAAATCCTTCTTTTTGGTAAAGATTGTAAGCTGTTTGATTTGCCTCGTAGACATTAAGAGAAATAGTATCTATGTCTTCATTTTCAAATGCCAAACTAACAAATTTCCTTAAAGTCTGGCTACCTAAGCCCTGCCCCTGTTTCTGGGGATTGATAAAAAATCTCCCGATATGAAGATTCCTGTCTTCTAGCCTGATTTTCTGGATAAGCCCCACAAACTCTTGTCCATCAAAGATTGAAAAGATTCCTTCCAAATCTTGCAAGACTTGAATGGTCAAGGGAAAAGGAATCATTGGTCCCATCCATTGTTCTTGAAAGGATTTGCCAAGGGAGTTAGACCATTGGCATACGAGTTGAGCACTTTCTGGGCTCACATTTTCTTCAAAACGAATTGTCATCTTGACCTCACCATCTTATCTATGTTTCTTTATTATACTACTTCTCCTATTTTTTACGAATAGATAAGTATGATTGATCTTTATTTTTTTCTTGTCGGGAGCATTCTCGCTTCTTTCTTGGGTTTGGTCATTGACCGTTTTCCAGAGCAGTCTATTATCTTTCCTTCTAGCCACTGCGATTCCTGTCAAACTCGCTTGCGTCCGCTAGATTTGATTCCTATCCTTTCGCAGGTGGTTAATCGTTTTCGCTGTCGCTACTGCAAGATTCGCTATCCATTCTGGTATGCCCTCTTTGAACTAGGCTTAGGACTCCTCTTTCTAGCTTGGTCTTGGGGGTGGATTTCCTTGGGTCAAGTCATCCTAATCACTGCTGGTTTGACCTTGGGCATCTACGACTTTCGCCATCAGGAATATCCCTTACTAGTCTGGCTGACGTTCCATCTAATCCTCATGGCTTTCTGTGGTTGGAGTCTGATTATGCTCTTCTTCCTTGTTCTAGGAATCATAGCCCATTTTATCGATATTCGCATGGGCGCAGGGGATTTTCTCTTTCTGGCTTCTTGTGCTCTCGTCTTTAGCGCGACCGAATTACTCATCTTGATCCAGTTTGCTTCTGCGGCAGGGATTTTAGCCTTTCTTTCGCAAAAGAAAAAGGAAAGACTTCCTTTTGTGCCTTTCCTCTTACTTGCTACTTGTGTGATTATTTTTGGTAAGCTACTGCTTGTTTGATAAAGTCCTCAATCGGCTCTCCTTGGTGGAGAGCTTTTACAATTTTCGAACCGACGATAACGCCATCTGACACCGCATTGAAGCGTTCCACATCATCCTGACTAGATACGCCAAAACCTGTCAAAACTGGGATATCGGCCACTTGATGCAATTGTGCCAAGTGCTTGTCCAAGTCTGCACGGTAATTGCCTGATTTTCCTGTCACCCCATTGATGGCAACGGCATAGACAAAGCCTTCCGCTCCCTTGATCAACTCTTTCTGACGCTCAATCCCTGTCGTCAAACTAACTAGGGGAATTAAAGCGATATCTGTGTCTGCCAAAAAAGGCTCCACAAAGTTGGCATGTTCATGAGGCAGGTCTGGGATAATCAATCCCTTAACGGCTGTATCTGTCAGATCTTTGACAAATTTCTCCACACCGTACTGAAAGAGGGGGTTAAAGTAGGTCATGATGACAAGTGGCACCTCAGTCTGAATGGTTTTCAAGGTTTCAACCAAAGTCTGGGTAGAAGTCCCGCGAGCTAGACTGCGCAAGCCTGCTTCTTCGATCACAGGTCCATCTGCAACTGGGTCTGAAAAGGGAATGCCCACTTCGATGGCAGAAACACCCAAATCTTCTAAAAAGTGGATTGTTTCTCCTAGACCATCCAAACCTTTCTCGTGGTCTCCAGCCATGATATAGGGAACGAAAATTCCTTTTCCAGCTGCTTTGATAGCATTCAATTTTTCTGTTAGAGTCTTAGGCATGACCTTCTCCCTTCTTTGCTGCATCAGCTTCCAAGCGGTCTTTGACTTGAACTACATCCTTGTCCCCACGACCAGATAGGCAGACAATCATGGACCTGTCTGGTCCGAGTTCTTTGGCCAATTTCACTGCGAAAGCGATAGCATGGCTAGATTCCAAGGCTGGGATAATCCCTTCCACACGAGACAAGAGTTGGAATCCTTCCAAGGCTTCCTCGTCTGTCACAGGGACATAACTGGCACGTTTGATATCGTGATAGTGAGAATGTTCTGGACCGATACCAGGATAGTCCAAACCTGCTGAGATAGAGAAGGCTTCAAGAATTTGACCATGAGCATCTTGGAGAACATCCATGAGGGAACCGTGAAGGACACCTGGACGACCCTTGGTCAAGGTAGCTGCGTGGTACTCTGTGTCCACACCAAGTCCTGCTGCTTCAGCCCCATACATAGCTACTGACTCATCTTCCACAAATGGATGGAAGAGTCCAATAGCATTAGAACCACCACCAACACAGGCTACTAGGGCATCTGGTAGATTTTCACCTGTCAAGTCGCGGTACTGTTGTTTGGCTTCTCGACCAATGACACTTTGGAAGTCACGAACGATTTCTGGGAAAGGATGTGGTCCCAAGGCAGAACCAAGGATATAGTGGGTATCATCGATGTTAGCTACCCATGAACGAAGGGCTGCATTAACTGCATCCTTGAGCACGCGCGAACCATCTGTCACGGCCTCAACCTTAGCTC
This sequence comes from Streptococcus oralis, assembly GCF_026782085.1. GTDB lineage: Bacteria > Bacillota > Bacilli > Lactobacillales > Streptococcaceae > Streptococcus > Streptococcus oralis_DA. The sequence continues at coordinate 42,875 of NZ_JAKUVW010000002.1, read as the reverse complement.
CCAAAAGCTCCATACGGAAGACATTAAGGGCTTGGCGTTTGACATCTTCCTCACCCATGTAGATGGTACATTCCATGTTGAAGAGGGCTGCAGCTGTTGCAGTTGCCACACCGTGCTGACCAGCACCTGTCTCAGCAATAATTTTCTTTTTACCCATACGTTTAGCCAGAAGAACTTGTCCTAAGGCATTGTTAATCTTGTGGGCACCTGTGTGGTTGAGGTCTTCCCGTTTGAGGTAAATCTTGGCTCCACCGATATGCTGGGTCAGGTTTTTTGCATAGTAAAGAGGCGTTTCACGTCCTACATACTGGCGCAAGAGCTGGTTTAATTCCTCTTGGAAACTGGAGTCTGCCTGACTTTCACGGTAGGCTTTTTCCAATTCCAAAACTGCTGTCATCAATGTTTCTGGGACGAAACGTCCGCCGAATTTTCCGTAAAATCCATCTTTATTTGGTTCTTGATATGCCATGCTTTACACTCTCTATAAATCTTCTAATCTTTTCATGATCTTTTTGTCCATCTGTCTCCACTCCGCTTGATACATCTACTGCATAGGGAGTAAAGTGTTGAATTGCTTTTACTACATTATCTTCATTAAGCCCACCTGCGATAAAGAAGGGCTGAGCTAGTCCTGTCGTATCCAGTTGGCCCCAGTCAAAGATCTGGCCACTCCCAGCAACAGGGGCATCAAAGAGTAGATAATCTGCCTGAGAATTTGGCACATGACCATTTCTATCCACTTGCACCGCCTGAATGCTGGCACAAGGCAAATCCTCAAACAAATCATCTGCCACCTGACCATGAACTTGAATCAAGTCCAAGCCAACTTTGTCAATCGCTTTTAGCAGTTGAGCTCGACTTGGTGAAACAAATACACCAACCTTTTTAACGTTGACAGGAATGAGCTTTGCCAGCTCAGCAGCCTGTTCCAAGGTCACCTGCCTTTTACTAGGTGCGAAGACAAAACCGATGTAGTCTGCCCCTGCTGACACGGCTGTTTTCACCGCTTCTTTGGTCGATAGCCCACAAATCTTAACCTTTGTCAATCTGTAACTCCTTGATTCTCTGGGCCACATCTTCCGCCTGCATGAGAGCTGTCCCAACTAAAATTCCGTTAAAGTACGGTGCTACTCGTTCCGCATCCTGCCCTGTGAAAATAGCAGATTCAGATATGTACAAGCAATCATCTTTGAAGTGTTTAGCCAAGTCTACACTGGTCTGCAAGTCGACTTCAAAGGTGGTCAAATTGCGGTTATTAACCCCAATAATCTCAGCACCAAGTCTGTGGGCTACTTCTAGTTCAGCTAGATTGTGGGTTTCCACCAAGACTTCCAGTCCAAGCTCTGTCGCGTAGTCGTAAAGTTCCTTGAGACGTTCTTCTGACAAGGCAGCCACAATGAGCAAAATAACTGTCGCCCCTGCATTACGAGCGCGGATAATTTGCTTTTCATCGATGATAAAGTCCTTGTTTAGCGTCGGAATCTGCACCTGACTGGAAATCTCCCGTAGATAATCCAAATGTCCTTTAAAGAAAATCTCATCTGTCAAAACCGAAATCATCACTGCTCCATTTGCTTCATAAGTCTGGGCCTGTTGCACAATATCCACGTCTAGATTGATATCTCCCAGACTAGGGCTAGCTTTCTTGACCTCAGCGATTACCTGTAAACGGTCACGGTGATTCTTCAAAAATTCTGCCAAGCGATAGGTCTGGCGCAAGGGCTGGATTTCCTCCAACTCCATCTGCTCGACCTCACGCGCCTTCTGCTCTAAGATTCGTGCTAAAAATTCCTGACTCATTTTTGGTACTCCTGTAACAGTCTAAGTTTTTCAAGGGCCTTGCCACTAGCAATCACTTGACGGGCCAAGGCAACACCTTCTTTAATACTATCAACCTTACCATTAGCATAGAAACCAAGACCAGCATTCAAGACTGTCGTTTCCAAGAATGGACTTGGTTGGTTTTTGAGAACGCTGAGCAAAATTTCTGCATTTTCATGAGCATTTCCACCACGAATGTCTTCAATAGCAATGCGTTCCATTCCCAAATCCTCTGGAGTAAAGCTTGATAAGGTGATTTCGCCATTTTCAAGAAGAGCAATGTTAGTTGTTCCATTCAAGCCGGCTTCATCCAATCCTTCTGGCCCAGCAACCACGATGGCGCGTTTGCGACCCATATTTTTCAATACCTGAGCTGTACTTTCTAGCAGCTCTGGACGACTAATGCCAAGCAACTGTGTTTCCAAGGCCATTGGATGAATCAGTGGACCAGTCAAGTTCATGATCGTTGGAATTCCTAGTTCCAAACGAGCGGGCATGATGTACTTCATAGCTGGGTGCATATTTTTAGCAAAGAGAAAGACGATGCCAGTTTTATCAAAGACCTTACCTAGTTCAGCTGGTTTGAGGTCAAGATTGATGCCCAATGCTTGAAGGACATCTGCCGAACCCGATTTAGAAGAAATCGAACGGTTACCGTGCTTGGCCATATGAATGCCGCCGCCAGCCAAGACAAAGGCTGCAGTTGTTGAAATGTTAAAGCTGAAGGACTTGTCTCCACCTGTACCACAGTTGTCCATGGCGTCATGAATCTCAGTTGGAATGTGTTGGGCATGCCCTCTCATGACTTGTGCAATGGCTGTGCGCTCTTCCGGTGTTTCCCCCTTCATCTTAAGAGCTAAAAGGAGAGAAGCAATCTGCGCTTCGGTTACACGCCCAGTTACGATACGCTCAATGACGTCCGTCATTTCCACACCTGATAAATGTTCAAATTTTGCTAGTTTTTCAATAATCTCTTTCATCCTAGTTTCCTCACTTTACAACATTCTCGATAAAATTCCGAATAGAAGACAAGCCATCTGGCGTTCCGATACTCTCTGGATGGTACTGGAAGCCATAAATCGGCAGGCTTTTGTGTTGAATTCCCATAATAGCTTGGTCATCAGTCGAACGAGCTGTCACTTCAAAGTCTTCTGGCATTTCTTCAATCAAAATGCTGTGATAACGCATGACTGGACGACCATCCTCAATGCCTTGATAGAGAACAGATGGCGCTTCAAAGCTGATATTGCTCTGTTTCCCATGCATGACCTTTGGAGCCAAGCCTAGCTTACCACCAAAGACTTCTGCGATGGCTTGGTGCCCCAAACAAATCCCTAGAGTCGGCTTCTTACCTGCAAAGTCACGAATCATGTCTTCCATCTTTCCCGCATCAACCGGCCAACCAGGACCGGGAGAAAAAACCAGACCATCTGCTTTTTCGGCTTCTTCATACAGCTTGGGATCGTCATTTCTCAAGACCTGCACTTCTGCAAAATTCCCGATGTATTGCGCCAAGTTATAGGTAAAAGAATCATAGTTGTCAATCAATAAAATCATGGTCTTAGTTCTCCAATTCTAGTCATAGATTTAGCCTTGTTAATGGTTTCTTGGTATTCATTTTGGGCGATAGAGTCATAGACAATCCCTGCCCCAGCCTGCACATAGGCTGTTTGATCTTTAAGAATCATGGTTCGGATGGCGATAGCGAAATCCATATCACCCGTCGCAGACAAGTAACCGATTGCTCCTGCGTATACACCACGTTTTTCCGTCTCCAGTTCATAGATGCGTCTCATGGCCCGAATCTTTGGTGCTCCTGAAACTGTCCCAGCTGGAAGTGTGGCTTTCAAAGCATTCATGGCAGTGAGTTCGGGAAGCAAACGCCCTTTCACCACGCTGGTCAAATGCATGACATAGCGGAAAAGCTCCACTTCCATATACTTGGTGACTTGGACACTGGCTGTTTCAGAGATGCGGCCGATATCATTGCGCCCCAAATCTACTAACATCCGATGTTCTGCTGTTTCCTTCTCATCAGAAAGCAGGTCTGTCGCCAAGGCCTTGTCCTCTTCATCTGTAGCTCCTCTTGGCCGCGTACCAGCAATCGGATTGGTTGTCACGATGCCATTTTTGACAGAAACCAAACTTTCAGGACTGGCACCGATGATTTGATAATCCCCAAAGTCATAAAAATAGAGGTAATTGGATGGATTAGTCACGCGAAGATTTCTGTAGAAGTCAAATGGATTTCCAGTAACTTCTGCTGAGAAGCGTTGACTGAGTACACATTGGAACATATCCCCGTTACGAATCAAGTCACGAGCGGTTTCCACCATTTCTTCAAACTTCTGAGGAGCAATATGCGGTTTGAAGTCCAGCGGAGATAAATCCAAGTCTTCAAATTCATTTGGAGCAGGGATGCGTAATTCCTCCAGCACTTGATTCAAGGCTTCTTCCAAATCTTCTTGACTACGCTCGCTGTAAAGAGCATCCTCGATGACATGGATTTTTTCCTTCTTGTGGTCAAAGACCATATAGCTCTCATAGATAAAGAAATGCATGTCTGGCATCCCAATCGTATCCTCAGGGATTTGACCAATTTCTTCATAGAGCGAAATCATATCGTAGCCCACAAAACCAATGGCTCCCCCACCAAAAGGTAGGTCTGAATGGTGCTGGCTCTTATGAGTCACTTCATAAAGGAAATCCAAAGGATCCCGATCAATCACTTGACCATTTTGATAAAGGACTCCATTTTCAAACTTAATCTCAAAAACTGGATTATAGGCTAGGATAGAAAAACGAGCGGTTTCCTTGTCTCTCGGAATACTCTCTAAGATAACCTTGTGTTGCCCCTTTAGGCGCATATAAGCCAAGATTGGTGATAAGACATCTCCATGAATGATTCGTTCCATTGTAATTTCCCTTTCAGTTCTACTTCTAGTCCGTGGCGACTGTATGAAAAATCCCCACGCAAAATAACTTGCGTGAGGACGAAATTCGCGGTGCCACCTCAATTATAGGATTTCTCCTATCTCTCATCCCTGTCTCAGATACCTCCTGTAACAGGCTGTGCGATAAAGGGCACTCCCTTGAGAATTATGTTTTCTTCTCTTGTTTCAGATGGACCCAACCTTACAGCATTCTCTGCTTGTTTCCAGCAACCACAAGCTCTCTGTGAGAGAAAAGACTGTAATTTTTCCATCTATTATTTTTTAGCTTCTAGGTAGTCTGCAATCGCAGCTACGTCCTTGTCTCCACGACCAGAGACATTGATGATGATAATCTCATCTTTACTTAGTTTCGGTGCACGTTTAACCGCTTCTGCGATGGCGTGCGAACTTTCAATCGCTGGGATAATCCCTTCTGTCTTGCTGAGAAGGAGCAAAGCTTGAACAGCTTCTTCATCTGTCGCTGCCACATATTCCACGCGACCTGAATCTTTGAAGTAGGCGTGTTCTGGGCCAACCCCTGGATAGTCCAAACCAGCTGAGATAGAGTAAACTGGAGCCAGCTCTCCGTCTTCCTTAAAGACTGCATAGGTCTTCATACCGTCGACAATTCCGATACTACCTTTTGTCATAGTAGCTGCGTGCTTGTCTGTATCAAGTCCGTGCCCAGCAGCTTCTACCCCAACCAATTTAACTTCTTCATCAGCCACATACTGTGAAAAAGCACCGATGGCATTTGAACCACCACCTACACAGGCAATGACGTAGTCTGGTAAACGGCCTTCTTTTTCTAAGATTTGACGACGAGACTCTTCACTGATGACCTTTTGGAATTCATGAACAATTGTAGGATAAGGATGAGGGCCTACAGCAGATCCCAAAACGTAGAAGGCTTCAAGGTCATTCATCCATGCTCCAAAGGCTGCATCGACCGCATCCTTGAGAGTTCGTGTCCCTGTTTCAACTGCGTGAACGGTCGCTCCCATCATCTCCATACGGAAAACATTGAGACGTTGGCGTTCCACATCTTCTGCCCCCATGTAGACATCACAGGCCATACCAAACTTAGCTGCTGCAGCTGCTGTCGCAACACCGTGCTGACCAGCTCCTGTTTCCGCGATCACACGTTTTTTTCCCATACGTTTGGCAAGAAGGATTTGACCCAGAACGTTGTTTAGTTTGTGTGAACCAAGGTGGTTAAGATCTTCGCGCTTGAGATAGATCTTAGCTCCACCTAGGTGCTCTGTCAAACTTTCCGCAAAATAAAGCGGTGTCTCGCGACCTGAATAATCCTTCAAGTAATGGCGAAATTCTGCCAAAAATTCTGGATCATCCTTGTATTTGTCAAATGTCACTTCCAACTCATCCAATAAAGCCTGAATCGGTTCCGGTACAAAACTACCACCAAATTGTCCAAAATAACCTTTAGTTGTCATAAAATTTTTCCTCTTTCCATATTAATCCGACTTTTTGTTTGCTTTTAGTAGTAGGCAAGGAGCTGTAGATAGAACTCAAGTTCATCAAAGCGACTCAACGCCCTAATAAAAGATAAACAAAACGAAGGATAGAAAAAAGCCCACACACAGAAAATTACTCTGTGTGAGGGCGTTGGTAACGCGGTGCCACCTCAATTGTAAAGGGACTATTCCCCTTTACATCTCTGCCTTGTCTAACAACAAGTTGCACTGTAAGGTGTGCGCACCGAATTTTCATTGTTTCAAATTCATTTTTAAAATCAGCCCACTTTCACTACTTTCAACCACCTGTTCACAATCACCACAGGCTCCCTGAAGATCAAAAATAACTACTTTTCTGATTTGTTGAGAATATTATATGCTATTGTCCGCTTTTTGTCAAGATTTTTTATGATTTTTTTCCAGAACCGAGGATTTCTTCGGAAATTCTCACCAAAGTCTTAACGATGTAATCAACTTCTTCATCACTTAATTTAGTGTGAAGAGGGAGCGTAATTTCATTTTCAAAGAAGGCATAGGCTCTTGGATAATCTGCCATATCAAAACCAAGATTCTTATAGGCTGTCAAGAGAGGAAGCGGTTTATAGTGTACATTACTTGCAATTCCTGCTTTGGCCAATTCTTGGATGATGTGGTTGCGTTCTTCTAAACTTGCTCCTTCTACATGGGTGATGTAGAGGTGGCGTGAAGATTCAACAGTATCAGTCTTGTGTGCCAATGGACGGATGCGAGAACCTGCAAAACCACGATCATAGCGGTCCACGATGTCCTTACGACGTTGTAGCAAAGCTGGGTAACGGTCCAATTGTACCAAACCAATCGAAGCCATGATATCGGTCATATTGCACTTGTAGGCTGGTGTGACGATATCGTACTCCCATGAACCCAATTGCATCTTGGCAAGAGCATCCTTTGTTTGACCGTGAAGGGAAAGGATTTGGAACTCCTTGTACATCTCTTCGTCATCAATCGCTGGATTGGCTTTCCAAGTCGCACTTCCTCCCTCAGCCGTTGTAAAGTTCTTAACGGCGTGGAATGAGAAGGAAGTAAAGTCAGCGATAGATCCAGCTGGTTGTCCTTTATAAGTAGATCCCAAAGCATGGGCACTATCTGAGACAATTACGATACGGTTAAAGGCTTTTTGCCACTTGCTAGCAGCTGTAAAGAGGTCCCGTTTCTTCTCCACCACTTGGAGCAAACGATCATAGTCGCAAACAATCCCTGCAAGCTCAACCGGAATAATCACCTTAGTCTTTTCAGTGATGGCTTGCTCAAGCAAGTCATAGTCCATCTCAAACGTATCTGCTTGAATATCCACCATGACAGGTGTCGCTCCTACGTGTGTGATAACACTACATGAAGCTGTATAAGTCATAGCTGGAACGATGACTTCATCCCCAGGTCCCACTTCCAAAACACGCAAAATCAACTCAAGAGCGGCTGTCGCAGAGTTGAGGCAGACAGTCTTAGGTGTCTGTGTGTATTGAGACAAGCGGCGCTCCAGTTCTTTTGTCTTCGGACCTGTTGTGATCCAACCAGAACGAAGGGTATCCGCTACTTCAGCAATTTCAGCTTCGGTAATATCGGGAGGTGAAAATGGAATATTGTAATTTGGCATTGATTTGCTCCTTTTATCTGTACTCATTTTCTCATGACTACTTTATTTTAGTACTTCAAACACGGTTTGAAACATGATTTTAATGTCTCCAAGGAAACTAAACTCTCGGAGATAGGCGAGATTATAGCGCATCTTTTCAGGAAGAACATGTTCTACATAGGCTTGGTCAACTGACAGACCTTTCTCCGTCATTTGACTGATGATCGTATCCTCATCCTTGTAGTTGATGCTGGCTGGAGAGGTAATCCCTGCTGGCAAGAGCAAGGTCGCCATCATTTCAGGGCTGTACTGCTCTGTGTAACGTGGCACTTCAGGACGGGTCCCTACAAAGGACATCTCGCCTTTAAGGACATTGACCAGCTGAGGTAGTTCGTCCAAACGCACACGGCGAATGAAATTCCCCACTTTGGTAATACGGCTATCGTTAGCAGAAGTCACCAGACTTCCTTTTTTATCCGCATCCGTTACCATAGTACGGAACTTCCAAATCTTGAACGGACGGTTGTACTGGGTCACGCGCTCTTGCTTGTAAATGACTGGTCCCTTGCTATCCAACTTGATCCAAATGCTCAAGATAAGAAAGATGGGAGAAGTCAAAACTAGCAAAAACAGGGCCAGAACCCAATCCAGGAAACGCTTGAAAATCAGCGAACCCTTCCTTTTAGAGACAAGCTGGTAATAAGACTCAACCTCGCTTGATTGCATTTCCACGGGCAAGTCTTCCCATTTCAGCATGCTGTTTCTCCTTTGTTTTTATTATACTATTTGTCAACATTTTTCATTATACCACAAAATGGAAAAGGCGGTGCAAGAAATCTGTAATTTGAAGGATTTCCTTCTGATGTTCAATGAAAATCAAAGTACAGCTTTGAGGTTGCAGATAAAGCTGACATGGTTTGAAGAGATTTCCAAAGAGTATTAGGACATAGCTCCAGCCTGCAAGCTATACATCTTGTGATAGGTTCCTCCCAAGGCCAAGAGTTCCTCATGGGTTCCACTCTCGATGATACGCCCCTTGTCCAAGACGTAGATGCAGTTGGCGTCTTGGATGGTCGAAAGGCGATGAGCAATAGCAATGGTCGTCCGACCCTGTCTCATCTTAGCTAGGGAATCTTGAACCAAACTCTCTGTTTCAGAGTCAATATTGGCTGTCGCTTCATCCAAAATCAGGATTTTAGGCTGACTGGCGACTGTTCTAGCAAAGGCAAGAAGCTGGCGCTGGCCAGTAGAAAAGCTCGAACCACGCTCGGAAACGGGGGTATCATAACCCTGCGGAAGGTCCTGAATAAAGGAATCTGCATCCACAAAGGCAGCCGCAGCCTGGACCTCTTCATCACTAATGTCTTGGTACATGGCGATATTGGACTTGATAGTCCCGTGATAGAGGAAGGGATCCTGTAAGACCAAACCGATATTCTTTCTCAACTCTTCCTGACTGTAGTTCCTGATATCCACACCATCCAAGAGAACGCGGCCTGACTGAAATTCATAAAAGCGCATGAGGACATTGATAATGGAAGATTTCCCCGAACCTGTATGCCCTACAAAGGCAATGGTTTCACCCTTCTTAACTGAAAAGGAAATATCATCTAGAATCTGGTGTTTTCCATCATATGAGAAACACACGTGCTCAAACCGAATATTACCTTCTGTAATCTTTGCTTGGCTATCCTTTTGAAGGGGTTCATAGGTCCTCTCGTCAATCAAGGCAAAGACACGTCCAGCTGAGACCATAGAAGTTTGAAGGGTTGAAAAGTTTTGCGTCACCTCAATCAAGGGGTCAAAGAGCCGATTGATGTACTGGATAAAAGCATACATGGTTCCTGCTGTTATTCCCAGATAAAGCCCGCGGTAACCAAAGTAGGCCATCAAGACTGCATATCCTAGGAGTTTCAGCAAACTCATGGCAGGTCTCAAAAAGAGGGCATCCAAGGCCACAGAACGGTTGGCATAGACCAAGTGTTCTTGGTTGATTTCATCAAATTCTGCTTGCAGGCGATTCTCTTGGTTGAAGGCCTGGATAATCCTGATTCCCTCGATATTCTCTGCCAGCTTACTATTGATATCTGACAAGAGACTTCTGGTTTTTTCGATGATTTTCACTGACTTTTTCCGATAGAGATTGACTAAAAGGAAAATCAAGGGTAGAAAGAGCAAAACTAAAGCTGTCAAACGAAAATCCAGCACCAACATGGTATACAGAGTTGTCAGAAAGATGAAAACTGCTGAAATAAAGCTGGATAAAATTCCCGAAAACATATCACTGATGGTCTCAGTATCATTGGTCAAACGAGAGACGATGGAACCTGCTGGCGTCTTGTCAAAATAAGACATGCCCAGTTTCTCCATATTGGCAAAGGCATCGTGACGAATATCTCTGACAATACTGTAGGACACCCGCGCAAAGAGAAGATTGCCGACATACTGGACCAGAGTTTGCAGGATATAGAGGCCATAGTAGGCCAATAAAACTGTAATAGCAAGATGGTTTAGGTTGCTGAGGTACTGGTCGATAAAGTGGGAAGCCACAAGGGGAATGACACTTTTAATGATTGTAGTCACGAGGAGAAAACTGAGTGCCAAAAAGGTCAGGAGGCCATAGGGCTTGAGATAAGACATCAAGCGCTTCAATACAGCCAATTGTTCTTTCTTATTCTGCATCTTCTTCTCCTTTCATTTCCAACTGCTGAGACTGGTAGGTTTGGGCATACCAGCCATTCAGGACTAGCAAGTCATCGTGCTTGCCCCGTTCGATAATTTGACCATTTTGCAGAACCAAAATCAGATCTGCATGGACAACTGCACTGAGTCGATGTGCTGTAATAATAGTTGTCTTGTCCTTGCGCGTCTCCTTGAGATTGTCGATAATCGCATACTCTGTCTTGGCATCCACGGCTGACAAGGAATCATCTAGAATCAAGATATCAGGGTCTAAAATCATAGCCCTACTCATAGCCAGACGTTGCTTTTGACCACCTGAGAGACTGACTCCCTTTTCACCGATCAGCGTATCAAATCCCTGAGGCATGTCCACAATATCTTTATAAACTTGAGCTAGTTTAGTCGCTTCCTCGACCGCTGAAAGGGGCAAATTAGGATTGCCGAAGCGGATATTGTCTAAGATAGAGGTCGCAAAGAGAAACTGATCTTGAGGGACATAGCCCATGAGACCACGAAGGTCTGTCAGACGATAATCACGAATATCGTGATCGTTTAGATAAATAGCTCCCTTATCCACATCGTATTCACGCAAGAGGAGCTTAATCAAGGACGTTTTCCCAGAGCCTGTCTGTCCGACCAAGCCTAGGGTTTGTCCTTTTTCTAAACTAAAGTGAATATCCGTCAGTGTCTCCTCATTTTCAAAGGCAAAGCTGTCAATAGCGTACTCCAAACGTCCATTTTCAATACCGTCCAGAGGAAACTCAGGGTCTTTTACAGGTGATTCCTGAGATAAAAGTTCCTCAATCCGTTGGTAAGAAACCTTGCCTCGCTGAGTGATATTAAAGAGGAAACCAATGGCCATAAGAGGCCAGACCAGCATATCCAAGTAGCTGATAAAGGTGACCAGATTCCCAACCGTAATCTGTCCCTCCTGAACCATCAAGGAACCGACCAAAAGGGTTAAAACATAGGATGAACCAACAAACAAGAGAACCATAGGGTCAAAGAGACTATCGTATTTCATGGTTTGGAGGTTCTTTTGGAAGGTCAATTCATTTACTGCCTGAAAGGACTTCAACTCGTCCGCCTGATAACCGAAAGATTTGGTCACTTTGATACCCGATACAGACTCCTGCACCTTGTTATTGAGTTCGGAAAATGCCGCCTGTGACTCGCCAAAGGCCTTGTGGGTCTTTCTCCCTAGACGACTGGTCGCATAGGCCATGAAAGGCAAGGGAAGAATGGCAACCAGAGTCATCTGCCAAGAAATGCTAAAAAGCATGGTCAGCAAAGTCACCAGCGCCGTGATGGAAGCATCCACTGCTGACATGACTCCTCCACCTGCGAGACGAGTTAGGGCATTGATATCATTGGTGGCGTGTGCCATCAGGTCTCCCGTTCGATAGGTCTGATAAAAGGCTGGCGACATTTTTGTGAAATGCTCAAACAATCGAGAGCGCATAATCTGCCCCAGACGGTAGGAAGTTCCAAGGATATACATGCGCCAAACATATCGCAGATAGTACATCCCAAAGGCTGCCAGCAGCAGATAAAATAGATTAAGAAGGAGGTCCTGATGGGTTAATTGCCCCGATGTAATGGCATCAATCACCCGCCCCATAACCATGGGAGGAATGAGATTGAGAACGGAAACCAAAACCAGGGCCACAATCCCGACTAGATAACGGCGTTTTTCTAACTTGAAAAACCACCAAAGTTTTTGAATAATGGACATAACATCCCTTTCTGATTGCAAATAGAAACCTGAGGCCAAGACCCCAGGTTTTTCTTATTCATAGGTTACGACTGTGACCGCACCCTTGTCATACTCAGCGATAAAGATATTGGCTACATTGTCATGCCCTTGCTTGCTGAGGTTATCAAGCAACCACTCTTCGTTACGACCAATCGACTCCAAAACATCGACTTGTATCACACCGTCAGTCACAACTGGATACTTAGGATTTTCATCCCCCATTTGGACCACGATGAGTTGGCCATTTTGCTCCTGCACTGCGCATTTGACCTGTTTCATCTGGAAAATCCCTTGGCTACGAAGTTTGAGAGCAACTTCTGCTGCAGACAAACCAACTGAACGACAGGCTTCTGGGTCAATCTGCCCATTTTTGATAAGGAGAGTTGGTTTTCCATCAATCAAGCGTTTGACAAAACGAACATTGTTATTGAGCCACTTGAGGGTCAAGACCAAAATCGTCCACATCATCAAAATCACTGCGTACTGCAGAATGCTAATAGAACTATTGTAAATCACCCCACCGATAATACCACCGAGAACATAGTTCTGAATTTGGTCTGTCGCAGAGTTAGGTGCTAGATTCCCCTTTCCTGTCACATTGATAACAAAAACAAGCGAGAAAAGACCCAAGGCCAGTTTGATTAAAATTTCCATATAATTGAGTGTCATTTATTTACCTCCACCAATTCAATAGCGTCTGTTTGATGCAATTCTAATTTCTCTAAAAGATACTTGTCTGGTTGGCTCCCGTTCATGGCGCGGTAGAAATTTGGACCTACCTTGACAAGCGCTCCATCAGTGGCTGCAGAAGTATTGACATAAACTTCTGATTTATCCACTCCCAAGTCTTTGGAAACAACCTCTATGAAATGAAGTGAAGTTTGAAATTGGTTGTTAGAGGCTTGATTGGTCTGGTATTTTGAGATTGTCACCAAAAGCATGGCCACCAAGGTCAAGGCCAAAATCATGACCAATTCCCGAAACTTAGTCCCCTTTTTATCTCGATAGGCTTTAAAAGCAAAAAATCCTGTGATAGCTAGGAGCACAATCCCAAAGCCAATCATGATGCCATTTTGCTGACCAATTTGGCTGAGGACATAGTCATATGAGTAAAATTTCATTTATTTTCACTCCCTTTCATAAAATCATTCTTAATTATAAACGAAAGAGAGTGATTTTTCAATCCATACGTTGGGGAAATGGACCTTTTTTTGGTATAATAAAATCTATAATCTGAATGAAAAAGGTAACTTTATGAAACTCATCTCATGGAATATTGATTCCCTCAATGCTGCCCTAACTAGTGACTCAACTCGTGCCAAATTGTCCCAAGAAGTACTACAAACCTTGGTCGCTGAAAATGCTGATATCATCGCTATCCAAGAAACCAAGCTTTCTGCCAAGGGTCCTACTAAAAAACACTTGGAAATTTTAGCTGAACTCTTTCCAAACTACGAAAACACGTGGCGTTCTTCTCAAGAACCTGCCCGCAAAGGCTATGCTGGAACCATGTTCCTTTATAAGAAAGAACTCACACCCACTGTCACTTTTCCAGAAATCGGTGCCCCTTCTACCATGGACTTAGAAGGTCGCATCATCACTCTAGAATTTGATGAATTTTTCGTGACCCAAGTTTACACTCCAAACGCTGGCGACGGCCTCAAACGTTTGGAAGAACGCCAAGTCTGGGATGTCAAATATGCGGAGTACTTGGCTGAACTAGACAAAGAAAAACCAGTCCTTGCGACCGGTGACTACAATGTAGCCCACAATGAAATTGACCTTGCAAATCCTGCCAGCAACCGCCGTTCACCTGGATTTACCGACGAGGAACGTGCTGGATTTACCAACCTCTTGGCAACTGGATTTACTGACACCTTCCGCCATATTCACGGCGATGTCCCAGAGCGTTATACTTGGTGGGCGCAACGCAGCAAGACTTCTAAAATCAACAATACAGGCTGGAGAATCGACTACTGGCTCACTAGCAACCGCGTTGCTGACAAGGTGACCAAGTCTGACATGATTGACTCGGGTGCGCGTCAAGACCATACGCCGATTGTATTGGAAATTGAACTCTAAGGAGAAAGCTAATGGACTATCAAGCTGTCATTCCTGAATTTGTAGTATCTGACCTCGAAAAGTCACGCCACTTCTACTGCGACTTGCTGGGATTTTCTGTCGAATACGAGCGTCCAGAGGAGAAATTTCTCTTCCTCTCGCTTGAAGACTGTCAACTTATGCTAGAAGAAGGCAGCACAGAAGAATTAGCCCAACTAACCTATCCTTTCGGGCGCGGTGTCAATATTTCCTTTGGCATTGAAGATGTCCCTCAGCTCCACCAAAAACTGCTGGAGGCCAACTATCCTATTTATCGTCCTTTGACTAAGAGAACATTTCGTGTTGGGGATCACTACATCTATCCTCACGAATTTGCAGTCTTGGATCCAGATGGCTATTTTTTAAGATTTAGCGAATAGAAGAATAGAAGGCTACAATACTTTCTAGCGTTGCAGCCTTTTATTCGTTCGCTTTTATGATCTATTTGCTAACAAAATATTTGATTTATAAAGCTAATTGGTGTAAAATAAAAACATTGGCAGTGGCCTATTTAAAATTGAATATCATTTTACTTGTTTATGTCGTGAATTGGCACGACGTTTCTACAAGGTGCCGGAACACCTAACAATGAGTATGTCAGCTGAAGGTATGGTGTTGGCCATGCCTATTTTGGGGACTTACTTAGGGGATTAAGTAGGTCCTTTTTGAATATTTTTGTTAAAGCACGCTTTTAAGTGTAAACTAAATTTTTTTAATATTTCCCTTAATTAGTGCGGACGGGAGGTGAAATTATCCTGTGGATAATTTCAGGAATCCAGGGAATTTCATCCCTAATTTTTGAGCCCAAAGTCTCAAAAATCCCGTCATATACAATAACAAGATTATTGTATATAATACCACTACAGCGGGAAATATCTAGTAAAACTCGCTTCGCTCGTACTAGTTTTATCAAATATATAGTACTAGCAAACTGGTTCACTATAGAAATATTTAACCAACAAGTAAACTTGCTTTTAGACTTTAGGAGGTCTTATGAAATTATTAGAAGAGCGCATCCTCGAGGATGGGCATATCTTGGGTGACAATATCCTCAAGGTGGATTCCTTTTTAACCCACCAAGTTGACTTTAGCTTGATGCGAGAGATTGGTAAGGTATTTGCGGACAAATTCGCTGCTGCTGGCATTACCAAGGTCGTGACCATTGAAGCGTCAGGCATTGCCCCAGCCATTTTTACAGCTGAAGCCTTAAACATTCCCATGATTTTCGCCAAGAAAGCTAAAAACATCACCATGAACGAAGGTATCTTAACTGCCCAAGTCTACTCCTTTACCAAGCAAGTGACCAGCACCGTTTCCATCGCTGGAAAATTCCTTTCACCAGAGGACAAGGTCTTGATTATCGATGATTTCCTAGCAAATGGACAAGCTGCCAAAGGCTTGATCCAAATCATCGAACAAGCCGGAGCAAAAGTCGAAGCGATTGGTATCGTGATTGAAAAATCTTTCCAGGATGGTCGTGATTTGCTTGAAAAAGCAGGGTATCCAGTCCTATCACTGGCTCGCTTGGATCGTTTCGAAAATGGTCAGGTCGTATTTAAGGAGGCAGATCTCTAATGCAAAAACAAGAAAAACACTCGCAAGCAGCCGTTCTTGGCTTGCAGCACTTACTAGCCATGTACTCAGGTTCTATCCTGGTTCCCATCATGATTGCGACAGCTCTTGGCTATTCATCTGAGCAGTTGACCTACCTGATCTCCACAGATATCTTCATGTGTGGGGTGGCCACCTTCCTTCAACTCCAACTCAACAAATACTTTGGGATTGGACTACCAGTCGTTCTCGGGGTTGCCTTCCAGTCGGTTGCTCCTTTGATTATGATTGGGCAAAGCCACGGTAGCGGTGCTATGTTTGGTGCCCTTATCGTTTCTGGGATTTATGTAATTCTAATTTCAGGCATCTTCTCAAAAGTAGCTAATCTTTTCCCTTCTATCGTAACAGGCTCTGTCATTACCACGATTGGTTTAACCTTGATTCCTGTTGCTATTGGAAATATGGGAAATAACGTTCCAGAGCCAACTGGTCAAAGTCTCTTACTTGCTGCTATCACTGTTCTAATTATCCTCTTGATTAACATCTTTACCAAAGGATTTATCAAGTCTATCTCCATTTTGATTGGTCTGGTTGTTGGAACTGCCATCGCTGCTACCATGGGCTTGGTTGATTTCTCCCCTGTTGCGGCAGCACCGCTTGTCCATGTTCCAATTCCCCTCTACTTTGGTGTACCGACTTTTGAAATCTCATCCATCGTCATGATGTGTATCATTGCAACGGTTTCCATGGTTGAATCCACTGGTGTTTACCTGGCCTTGTCTGATATCACCAATGACCCAATCGACAGCACGCGCCTGCGCAACGGTTACCGTGCAGAAGGTCTGGCCGTACTTCTCGGAGGAATCTTTAACACCTTCCCTTACACAGGATTTTCACAAAACGTTGGTTTGGTTAAATTATCTGGTATCAAGACCCGCCTGCCAATCTACTACGCTGCTGGTTTCCTAGTCCTCCTTGGACTCCTTCCTAAGTTTGGTGCCCTCGCCCAAATCATTCCGAGCCCTGTTCTTGGAGGGGCCATGCTGGTGATGTTTGGCTTTGTTTCCCTTCAAGGGATGCAAATCCTCGCCCGCGTTGATTTTGCTAACAATGAACATAACTTCCTTATCGCAGCTGTCTCCATCGCTGCAGGTGTCGGACTCAACAATAGTAATCTCTTTGTCAGCATGCCAACAGCCTTCCAAATGTTCTTCTCAAATGGAATCGTCGTAGCCAGCCTACTGGCCATTGTCCTCAATGCAGTATTAAACCGGAAGAAGAAATAAGAAAAAGAGGTGCGAGCCTCTTTTTTGTTTATCTATATCCTCACCTGTCTTTCTGCTGACCGCTGGCCTGTGACAAACATGGTAAAGGTTGCCTTGCAGACATTTCTGCCTTCTTGATTGGTAATATCGACATCCACGACACAGGTTGTGCGACCTTGATGGACACATTCTCCTTTAATGGTCAACACGTCGTCGCGTTTTCCTGCCTTGAGGTAGTTGATAGAAGACTGAAGCGTCACTCCATCAAGCCCCAGAGAGATAACCACCAAACCACTAATCTGGTCACAAAGAGTAAAGAGATAGCCACCATGGGCATTGCCATAGTAGTTGAGCGACGAGTCCACTACTTTTGTCGTCACCACAACATGACCATCTCTCATTTTTTCAATTTCGTAATTTTCAAAGGCAGATATAGCATCAAAATGAAAATCTTTCATCGTTTCCTCCTGATAGTTCAAACGACACTATGATACTACTTTTTATAGGACTGTGCAAGGAGAAAGCTCCTAGTCTGGCAAAATTCCGACCTGCTCAACAAAACGCATAAAAGCTGCCTGTCCTTGTTCCGTCTGCTTGTAAACTCCTGCATCCTCCAAAACACGTGCAAAAATAGCACCCACAGAGTCCTTGACGATTTCAAGGGCTTTTTCTTTATCTGCTAGGTCCGGATGTTGGGCTTTGAGCTGGTCTGCCCATTCTTGATGATAGTCGGCAACTATATCATCATCTCCCACAAGATAGCTAGCAACCTGTTCCACTTCTGCTTTCAAACGTGGCGGCAGGATAGCCAAACCCATGACCTCAATCAAGCCGATATTTTCCTTCTTGATATGTTGGACATCCTTGTGGGGATGATAGATGCCATCAGGATGTTCTGGCGATGTCTGATTGTCCCGCAAGACCAAGTCCAACTCAAACTGTCCATCGCGTTTACGAGCAATCGGTGTGATGGTGTGATGCGGTGTCCCGTCTGTCTCTGCTAAAATCTGGACTTCAGGGTCTGAATACTGTCGCCATTCCTGTAAAATCTTGTCAGCCAAGTTAATCAAATCCTCCTTGGAATCTGAAGTCAAACGTAGCACTGACATTGGCCACTTAACAATCCCAGCCTTGACCTGCTCAAAACCAGCAAAACAGAAAGTCTTTTGCAAAGGAGCCAATTCCATAGGAAATACGTGACGGCCTCCTTGATAGTGGTCATGAGTTAGAATAGAGCCCCCCACAATTGGCAGGTCGGCATTAGAGCCTGCAAAATAGCCAGGAAACTGCTCTACAATCGCCAGCAGACGCTCAAAACTCTGACGACTAATGGCCATAGGTCGATGCTGACCGTCTAAGAAAATACAGTGCTCATTAAAATAAGCATAGGGCGAATACTGGAAGCCCCACTCCTGACCCGCCATTTCGAAACGGATAATGCGGTGATTGCTGCGAGCTGGGTGGTTGACTCGACCATGGTAGCCTTCATTCTCTAGACAAAGCTGACACTGAGGATAATTGCTAGCTTGCACCAACTTGGCTGCTGCAATCTCTTTCGGATCCTTTTCAGGCTTAGAGAGGTTGATGGTGATCTCAAGTTCTCCGTAGTCAGATGGAACACGATAAGCAATATTCTTAGAAATAGCCTTGAGCTTGATGTAGTCATTTTTCTGGCTGAGCTGGTAAAAATCCCCTATCGCCTGCTCAGGAGAGTGAGCATAGGTTGTCCAAAAGTCACGATTAACCTGACTTGGACAAGGAGTTACCAAGTCCATCAGTTCAGAACCGAGGATTTCACGCGCAGCCTGATTATCCTCAATCGTCTCTAATCGAACCGCTTCCTCGACCAGCTGGTCCTTGAGGTCAATCAATTTATCTAGATCAGTCTCAACTTCCAAAACACCTTCACCCACTCGCGCCAAAACACGATTGGTTAGGTAGATTCGATCCATTTCCTCAAATGAACTTTCAGCAATAACATGTGTTACAAATTTATCTACTAAGGTCACTATAAAGCCTCCTTTTAACTAGTCAAGGACGCGAGTGCCACCTGCAACTTCAGCGATATAGAAGCTAGGAGCATATCCAACGACTTCCTCGTAGTGCTTGCCTACAGCTTCCTTAAAGGACTCAACAGCGTCTTTTCGCACCAAGGCAATGGCACATCCGCCAAATCCTGCCCCTGTCATACGAGCACCAAGAACACCTTCCTGAGCCCAAGCTGTGTGAACAAGAGTATCCAATTCCAAGCCAGTTACTTCATAGTCATGTTCTAGAGAAACGTGAGATGCATTCATCAAGCGACCAAATGTTTCCAAATCACCTGCTTGAAGAGCTGCTTGTGCTTTGAGGGTACGTTGGTTTTCAAGCACAGCATGGCGAGCACGTTTTAAGCGATTTTCATCTTTAATCAGATAGCTGTATTGGTCAAAGGCCCACTCATCCAATTCACCCAAGGTCTGAATATCCAAGGCAACTTGCAATTCTTCGACAGCTTTTTCACACTCAGCACGGCGTTCATTGTACTTAGAGTCCGCCAGTTCACGACGTTTGTTGGTATTCATGATAACAACGACATTGTCCTTCAAATCAAGTGGCACCAAGTCGTATTCTAACGTATTGGTATCCAGGTAAATGGCCCGTTGGTCAGCTCCCATACCGATAGCAAACTGGTCCATAATACCAGAGTTGACTCCGATAAAGTTATTTTCTGTTTGTTTTCCGATTTTAACCAAATCCAAACGGTCTAGTTTTAAACCAAAGAGATGCTCTGCCACAACCCCTGTCAAAAGTTCCAAAGATGCTGATGAAGACAAGCCTGCACCATTTGGGATATTCCCATAAACATAAAAATCAAACCCTTTGTCAATCACATGTCCAGCTTCTTGCAAGAAATGAAGAACCCCTTTTGGATAGTTGGTCCAGCTGTGCTCTTTTTCAAATTTGAGGTCAGCAAGAGGCACTTCGATGATACCATTGTCCTCAAAGTTGGCTGAGTAGAAACGCAAGACTTGGTCGTCACGCTTGCGAGCCGCTCCATAGGTTCCCAAGGAAATAGCAGCTGGAAAAACGTGCCCACCGTTGTAGTCTGTGTGTTCACCAATCAAATTGATACGACCTGGTGAAAAGAAAGTTTGGTCTGCTTCTTGACCAAAAACGGCAAGAAAGTCTTTGCGAAGGGCTTCAGTAGTAAGATCTTGTGTCATATAAATTCTCCTTTGACTGTCGTTAAGTCACCTTAACGTGTAATCGTTTTCTTCTATTGTATCCAAGGGAGTTGCCAAGGTCAATCCTTTTTACTAAACTTTTACTAAACTATCAGTAAAAAGCAGAAAAATATGATATACTAACCTAAAAGGAGGAGGATTTATGGCTACCTTAAAAGACATCGCACAGCTAGCCTCTGTCTCTATCGCGACCGTATCTCGTGTCCTCAATCGCGACCAGAGTCTATCTGTTACAGAAGAAACCAGACACCGTATTTTAACTGTCGCTGAAGAGCTGGGCTACACCAAGCATCTCAAGACAGGCGAATCCCACAAGCCCAAGCAAAAGATTGCCATTATCCAATGGGTCAGCGAACAAGGGGAGTTGGACGACCTCTACTACTACCAGATTCGTCTCGGTATTGAAAAAAGAGCCCAAGAGTTGGACTATGATATCTTGCGCTATTTTAACGACCATCCTTTTACATTAAGCGAGGAAGTGATCGGCATTCTCTGCATCGGAAAGTTCAGCCGAGCTCAGATTGCTGCCTTTGAAGAATACCAAAAACCTTTAGTCTTTATAGACAGCGATACCCTCTCATTAGGTCATACCTGTATTATCACTGACTTTTACACTGCTGTGAAACAAGTTGTAGACCATTTCCTCAGCCAAGGGATGAACCGTATTGGAATTCTCACAGGCCTTGAGGAAACAACCGACCAGGAAGAAATTATCCAGGATAAGCGGCTAGAGAATTTCAAAGACATTACCCAAGCAAATGGTATCTACCATGAAGAACTGGTCTTTCAGGGGAGCTTTACTGCCCAGTCTGGCTATGACTTGATGAAGGAGGCCATTCACAAGCTAGGAGAACAACTCCCACCAGCCTTTTTCGCTGCCAGCGATAGTTTAGCCATCGGCGCCCTTCGTGCCCTTCAAGAAGCTGGAATCAGCCTACCAGACCGCGTCAGCCTCATTTCTTTTAACGACACCAGCCTGACTAAGCAGGTCTATCCTCCCCTTTCTAGCATCACTGTCTATACCGAAGAAATGGGCCGAGCAGGGATGGATATTCTTAACAAGGAAGTTCTACACGGTCGCAAAATACCTAGCCTAACCATGCTGGGCACCAGACTGACATTGAGAGAAAGTACACGGAATGAATAGAATATCAAAACGACCTCTTATTGAGGTCGTCTTTTCTAATGATGATGCCCATGCTTCTGCTCTAACTCTCTCACCTTCCGCCTATGTTGCGCATGATTACTTTGACTGCTATCCACTTCAATAGTGATATTCTGCACGCCTCTTTCTTCTAAACATTGACGCACCACTTCTTTGGTCCCCATCATCTGCTCCCAGTCCTCGATACAGATGTGGACAATAGCATTGTTCTCCAGACCATCCATGGACCAAATACTAAGTTGATTGACACTGTTGACATTGGGTAGAACCTCTAAATCTTTCTCCAAATCACTTGTCTCGACCCCTTCTGGCACAGCATCTAGGAAAATTTTCAGTGCGCTCCAAAAGCGAGGAATGGCTTTCGACAGAATAAAGATAGAAATAACCAGCGATAAAAGCGGATCAAGGATATACCAATCTGTAAATCGGAGGATAATCGCCATTAGGATGACTGCCAACCAACCAAGAGTGTCTTCCAAAAAATGCAAGCTAAGAATTGACTCATTCTTTGTCTTTCCTTTACGAACTACCAGACTTGCTAGTACATTGATAACTACTGCAATGATTCCCAGCCAGAGGATGCCAGTCTCATTGACGGGTTGCGGGTGAGCGATCTTTGTGATATTTTCCAAGATCACTAGGACAGACCCTATCATAAGAATCACAGCCGTTAGCATGGCCCCTAAAAGACTAAAACGTTTGTAACCCAAGGTGTACTGTCTATCTTCTTCACGGTTTGAAATTGTTTCTAAAAGGGCTGAGATGCCAATGGCTATAGCATCTCCCAAGTCATGAACAGAATCAGCAAGAACTGCACTTGAACCAAAGATTCCTCCTGCGATAAACTCAACAATCGCATAGCTTAAATTTAAGAAAAAAGCTAACCAGATAGATGTTTTAGAATTCATTTCTCTCCCTCCTTTGGTATAATGGGTATATACATACTTCTTTCATTTGTATTATCTAATAAAATCCAAAGAAAGGATAGAAGCAAACTGTCAGCCCTGTTCAGTTCTGAACAGTTTGTCTCAAGTGTCTATATGCCAAAAAGAGACCGTCGAGTCAGCAAGACGAAAAAAGCCATCTACCAAGCTTTTTTACAACTTTTGAACGACAAGGGCTATGATGCCACTACTGTTCAGGATATCATTGACCTAGCAGATGTTGGACGTTCTACTTTTTACTGTCACTATGAAAGCAAGGAACTCCTTTTAGATGAGCTCTGTCGCTACCTCTTTCATCATCTCTTTGAAAGGGAAGAACACTTGACTACAGAAGACTACCTGGCACATATCTTTTTACATTTTCAGAAAAACCAGGACCATGTCACCAGTCTCCTTTTTTCCAAAAACGACTACTTCCTCCGCCAACTACACAAGGAACTCGAACACCACGTTTATCCCATGGTGGCGGATGACTTGCAAGAGGCCTATCCAAACATTCCGGCCTCCTACCTCCAGCATTTTGTTGTAACGAACTTTATCGAGACCCTAACTTGGTGGCTAAAAAAAGGAAAATCTTATACTGAAGACCAAGTGGTGAAATTTTACCTTGATGTAATGGAGATGACCTCTACAACTCCACTTGATAACTAAGCCTGTAACTCAGAAAGGAACCAACTATGTTAACTTCGATGATTCTAGGAATACTAACAATCGTACTAGCTCTCGCATTCTCATTACTTCACCTTGCTGCTGCTTTTTCAGCCATGAAACAAAAGAACTACAGTCTGGGAAACACGTGCATCTTGGTCGGCAGTTGCATCACTTCTCTGGCTCTAGCTATCTTTTACTTCGTCCCACTTGCAACCATTCTTCTATGGATTGTGGGCTCGAGTATCGTCTGCTATGGAGCCTACTGGAACGGCCAACAGAAAGAAAAACAACATATCTCGCACCACATTATTCGTATAACGACCGCTATTATCATTACGGTATTATTCATTTTGCTCTAACACAAAAAAGGATCATCTGATCCTTTTTTACTTTTTAAGCACTCTTTGCGGCCTTGCTCCACTGATACCAACCAACTAGACTATTGATGAGATAAATTAGGTATTTTCCTTGGATTTGCAGGCTTTCTCCCCACCAGAGATAGATAGAAAAGACATTGGTAGCTGCCCAGAATATCCATTGTTCACGGTAAACAGCTGTCATGAGGATTTGCCCAACCCCATTGGTCGCATCGGTGATGGAATCGCGATAAGGACGATTAGCTCCGATAGACTGATAAATAAAACCAAAGGCCAACCACCAAAGAACACTAATGGAAAGATACTTTGTCCGGCCCTTACCATCTAGTTTACTCGCAACAAACTCCTGCTTTTCTTTCTTGAACTGAGCTTGGTAGATCCACACTAGAAGTCCAATTGGCTGCATGGCCGTAAAGTAGAGAGTCGTCAGCACCTCACCATAAAAGCCTTTTTGAAGGGCAAGCACCAGATAAATGATGGAATTAATCAAACCAAATAGGTAGTTACTAGCACGACCTTCAGCTTCTCAAAGAGCAGAAAAAAGGTTAGTAAGGCTTGAGAGATGAATCATTTTAAAGGCAAACAATTCCAACAAGACGTCATCATTATCGCTGTTGGTTATTACCTACGTTACAATCTGAGCTATCGTGAAGTTCAGGAATTGCTTTATGACCGTGGAATAAATGTTTGTCACACTACGATTTATCGGTGGGTTCAAGAATACAGTAAAAGCCTCTATCATCTCTGGAAAAAGAAAAATAAACAGTCCTTCTATTCGTGGAAAATGGATGAAACCTATATCAAAATTAAGGGGAGTTGGCATTATCTCTATCGAGCGATTGATGCGGACGGTTTAATATTGGATATCTGGTTACGAAAGAAACGTCAAGCAGACGATAACAGCTATAAGTTAGAAGATACCGCCTATCAAGAAGATAAAGCACGCAAAGCAGAAACCGAAGATAAGCTAGCTATTGAAGCAATGAAAAGCAAGTACACCACGCTATTGCTAGAAAATATGTTGCTAAGTCCGTTTGAAATGCAAGATACAAAAATCATGGCAGGATTGCAAGTCCATGTTTACCACCTCTATGACGAACTGAAAGAATTAAGAGGGCTAAATAGTGTTAAAGACCACTTATCTTATGTTGCCAGCAGACGTGAAGAATATTCTAAGCATAATGTCGCACGCTACCTCAAAAAAGCCATTGAACAATATCTACCAACGGTTAAAAGACAGGACTTAAACCATGAGTGAAGACTTAAAAACGATCAAAGAGCTGGCGGATGAGTTGAGTGTTACAAAACAAAATATTCAATATCACTACCAAAGGTTACCAAAAGAATTACAGCTTAAAAGTTCCAATGGGTCTAATCTAATAAATTCTAAAGCAGAAAAAATAATTTTAGGTAAAGTAGAAAGTAGTAGCAAATCAAATACCAAAGACCAACAAATAGAAAAACTAACTAATTTGTTAGACCAGTAACAACGATTAGCCTTGCAAGATAAAAAGTTGCTAGAAGAATACAAGGCGGAAAATGATAACTTAAAAGCCCTCAAAATGCCCTCACAGGAAACAGAATTCAAACACTTAGACAATCAATATAAAGATGAAGTGAACGCTCTTAAAGAGAAGTTGGAAAATTTACAGGAACAAATCAAAGATCAAAAAAGGATAGAAAAACAAGAAAAACCAATAAAATGGTGGGGACTATGGCGAAAATAGATGATTCAGTTAAAAAGAAAGTTCCAGAATTGCGATTTAAAGGATTCACGGATGAATGGGAACAGCGTAAGTTGGGAGACGAAGTTCGAATAGTGATGGGACAGTCTCCTAATTCAGAAAATTATACTGATGATCCTAATGGGCGCTAAAAATGCGAAGACCTATGAAGACCTATTTTGTATTAGTCAAACAAAAAATCCAAAAGAAATGGTATATGATTATGACCATGAAACAAAGTAAAATCAAACCGAGTGATCTGAGAAAGCACCCGATGATCATGAAACGTTATTAAACACAAAAGTCACCCATGTGAGTTCTTGCCAGAAGCTGAAGTTAATCCTTCAACCTGGAAAACCCGCAGAGGTGACTTTTTCTATACATCTCGATTTTTCTGGCAATAATCATTAACCGATAAATATGTCTGTGAATCACCCAGCGACTCCGCTATGTCCATAATCCGCGGTGGTAGTAATCCCACTCGCTGGACAAGTTCGTGATTGCTGAACAATTCCCGTGGACTGCCGGCGAAGCCAAACTTCCCGTGTTCCATAACATACACCGACTCAAACTCGGCGGCGACCCAATCCATGTCATGGGTGATGGTCACAACTTGGTGGCCCGAATCAGCCAACTGATGGAAAATTGCGGTCAACTTGCGCCGGCTTTCCCAATCAAGCGACATCATCGGCTCATCAAATAAATAAATCGCCGGATCCACTGCCAAAACTGTGGCAACGCTCAACAGCTTGCGTTCCGACAATGACAGGTCATATGGACTTTCAGCTGTTTTATCATCCAAGCCAACTCTTTTTAGAGCCGCTAAAGCCCGCCTCGTAATCGTGTCGTGGTCATCCATGACCTGCGCGACATTCCACTCCACCTCTCGTTGAACGGTCGGGTTGAAAAGCTGATCGTCAGGATTCTGAAAAGTAATCCCAACCTTCAGTAACTTTTCGACTGGTTTAAGATCATTAAAATTTTCTCCATCGATCTTAATCACACCGGTTTGTGGTGTCAGCAAACCCGTCAACAATTTGAAGAGCGTTGATTTGCCGGCACCATTTTGGCCGACAATCGCCACCATCGGATCGGCGAAGTGTTTGTCTTCAACATCCAAGCTAAAGGACCGTTCCGGATAAGTGAACGTCAGGTGGCTCAATTCAATTGTGGACATAACGGACCTCCTTCAGATCAGCGTAATTCACCGGATACCGGCCATCAGCCAAGTGCCAATCCATTTTTTGAGCAAGTTGCTGGATTGTCGGGGCTGGAATCTGCCAGTCAGCTGCCAAATGATTAAACACCTCACCCGGCCTGCCCTGGGCTACCATTTGACCCTCGTGCAGCACCCACACAACGTCGGCGACTTCGCACAAATCGTCAATTTCACTGGTGACAATGAAGACAGTTGTCTCTTTGACTTGGGCCAGCCATTGGAAAAATTGCCTGCGGCCAAGGGGATCCATCTCACTGGTCGGATCATCCATAATCAAAACAGCCGGATTAGCCACAATCGCCGTGGCAATTGCCAACCGCTGGATCTGACCACCGGAAAGGCTCTCGGGACGCAAATTCAGCTGTTCAATCAGCCCCATTTGCGTGGCAACTTCTTCAACCCGTTTTTGAATCAGTCCTTCAGCCATTCCCTGATTAATCAAGTCAAAGGCGATTTCATCGGCAACCGTGTCTGCCAACCCGCTTAGTTGGCCAGCTGGATTTTGCAGTACAACTCCATTCATGGCATTATAAACGGGCCAATTGTCAGACACTCGCTGGCCAAACATGTGCCAATCGCCCTCAATCTCAGCAGACACAATTTTGGGAATGACCCCTGCCAGCACACGGCACAAAGTCGATTTGCCGGAGTGGCTATTCCCGATAATCCCAACCACCTGGCCGGTATGAACCTCCGCGTTAATCTGACGCAGTTGTGGTTGCTCAGTACCCGGATAACGGGTAGTCAAATTTTCAATTACAATCCGTTTATCTTCGTCCATATCTTCCACCCAATCAATAAAATTGCCAATCCAGTCAGACCAATGTGCAGCGTCCGCGACAGGCGATACACGCGCTGGGAGGTTCTGACAGTCCGGTTGAGATTATCAAAACCTCTCAGTTGGAGAGAAATCGACCGCGTCATCGATTGATCCAAGGTCTTAATCACCAATGGAATTAGAACCGGCAGGACTGACTTTAATTTCTGAATCAACGTTTTTTGCGGATTGGTTCCGCGAACTTTTTGTGCCTGCTGGATTTTCCGCATATTGCGCATCATTTCCGGCAAAATATAACACACCGACATCAGAACGTAGACGGTTTTATAAGACAATCCGGACAGTTCCAAATAGGCCGCGTTTTCTGAAATACTCGTGGTCACCATAAAAAAGCCACTGGTCAAAATAATCACCAATACTCGACAACCCAGAGTGGTGGCGTAAATCAGGCCTTCTTTGTAGAACGACACCCCAAACACAGAAAACAGCACAGTTTGATTCCGACTGTAAAATAACCCTTGGATGATCAGCATGGTGCAAATCAGAAACAGGCTGAATCCCAGCGCCTTAAAGGTGGTAGAACTCAATTTGGAAAATAACAATAGCAGTGTTGCGACAAGAATTAATCCGGCCTGAAGCAATAAATTCATACTGGCAAAGCTCAACAACGTCATGTTCAAGATGAACAAGAGCTTAGTAATCGGATCGATCACCTGGTACCACTTGAGCTTGACCCGTGGCGCTCCAGAAATCAATGTTTTATCAGTCATCATTTATCATCGCTAAAGAAGTGCACCATCCGCTTCGGCAGCTGACGATAGATGAAGAATGCCAGGTAGGCCACGCAGACTTTATCCAAAATATCCAAGACAAACTCATCTATAAATGAGGCCAGCCACACTGGTGCATGATTGGCGACCATTACCGCAAACAATGAGTCACCCCAAGCGATACCGGTCTGACCACCCCAAAAGATGACGTTGAGTGGCGTTGAAATGACAGCTGAAACGATGGCAATAATAATAGCAGAAACAAATACTCGTCGCGCTGACGAGAACCACCCATTGGCGTGCAAAACTCCTACAGCAATCCCAATTCCGATGCTGGTAATCGCATACACGGTTGAAATTGGCGATAAGGTCAGCCCATAGATCACGTTGTTGATGAAACCACTAATGGCACCGGCAACCGGCCCAGCCAACATGCTGGTAAGAAAGGTTCCCAAAGACCCCAGCCAAACGGGCAACTTTAACCCCTCCGCCAATGCTTTGGCAACATAGTTAATCCCCACGGCAGCGGGAATCAAAGTCATGGTGGCAGCACTTAACCTAAATTTCCACATACTGGTACGATGAATTGGTTCTGTTTTCATAATCTTCTCCTTTTGTTTTTAAAGAGCCGTGTCTGGATAGACTTTCGGACGCAACGCTCTATTATATATCTACTGAACTGTCTATACACAAGATTTCCATCCTTAGTCGACATGAGCTGGAAATCTTTATTTGTTAAGTAGTTCACAACACATTATACACCTATTTTGTGAATAGTCAAGTGTATTTACAGTAAAAATCTAGAAAATCCTGAAAATTTCCTCTTATACTCTTCGAAAATCAAATTCAAACTACGTCAGCGTCGCCTTACCGTACTCAAGTACAGCCTGCGGCTAGCTTTCTAGTTTGCTCTTTGATTTTCATTGAGTATTATTTTCCATTTTAAATGACATTTAGTAACTCTAATACCAAAAAAGCCCAGACGACATTGTCTGAGCATTTTTCTATATAGTCGTTTAAGCAAGTTGAAGTTGAATTTGACATTTTCAAACTATTTCTTCAACAAACCTTGTTCTTGTAAAAACTCCTTGGCTACTTGTTCTGCTGACTTGCCTTCAACACCGACTTGATAGTTGAGCTGGCTCATCTGGCTTTCAGTAATTTTGCCAGCCAATTTATTGAGAACTGTCTCCAACTCAGGATGTTTCTTGAGAAGAGCTTCTTTCATGAGTGGTGCCCCTTGATAAGGAGGGAAGAGTTGCTTGTCATCTTCCAAGACCTGTAAATCATAACGTGCTAACTCTGCATCTGTCGAATAGGCATCCGTGATTTGAATATCGCCTGACTGAATTGCCTGATAGCGAAGGGCTGGCTCCATGGTCGCTACATTGAGATTGAGACCATACATTGATTGCAAGCCCTTATTGCCATCTTCACGGTCATTAAATTCGAGAGTAAAACCTGCCTTCAACTGTCCTTCCACTTTTTTCAAGTCCGAAATGGTCTTCAAGCCATATTCTTGAGCAATCTTTTTCGGAACAGCTACAGCGTAGGTATTTTGATAAGACATAGGTTTTAGATAGGCCAGATGATCCTGTTTGGCAATGCCATCACGCGCCACCTGATAAACCTGATCTGGCTCATGACCTACCTTGGGTGATGGCTGAAGCAAACTTTCAGTCACCGTACCAGTAAATTCAGGATAGATATCAATGTCCCCTTTTTTCAGAGCTTCATAGAGGAAGCTTGTTTTCCCAAAATTCGGTTTAACAGTCGCAGTCATACTGGTATTTTCTTCAATCAGCAACTTATACATATTTGCCAAAATTTCTGGTTCAGGTCCCAATTTCCCAGCAATCACCAAGTTTTCTTTCTCTTTTTGAGCTAAGAGGGCTGGACTATAAGACAGACCGAGCAATATGGTCACCAAGGCAAAACCAGAGAAAATCGTCCGCAATTTTGCTTTTTCCATCACTTTTAGTAGGAAGTTAAAGGCAATGGCAAGCACTGCTGAAGAAAGGGCCCCAATCAAAATCAGACTGGTATTATTGCGGTCAATTCCCAAAAGGATAAAGGAACCCAGTCCGCCAGCCCCAATCAAGGCAGCCAAGGTTGCCGTACCGATAATCAAGACCGCTGCCGTCCGAATCCCAGACATAATGACAGGCATGGCAAGTGGAATTTCAAACTTCTTGAGACGCTCCCACCTGGTCATCCCAAAGGCAATCCCAGCCTCTTGTAGACTTGGATCAATTCCCTTTAGCCCAGTGATGGTATTTTGCAAAATTGGGAAAATCGCATAGATCACTAGAGCCGTCAAAGCAGGCAAGGTCCCAATTCCCATCAAAGGGATAAAGAGCCCCAACAAGGCTAGAGACGGGATGGTCTGGAAAATCCCTGCAATCTGCAAGACCCAGTCCGCCAACTTCTCATGATATCGAAGATAAACAGCCAAGGGAATAGCAATAAAAATAGCTAGTAACAAGGTCAAAAGTGACAACTGCAAATGTTGAGATAGAGCTGTTACCCAATCACCAAAACGATCCTGAAAAGTTGATATCAAATTAGTCATGAACACTACCTCCAAACAAGTCTGCTACAAAGTCTGTTGCAGGAGCTTTTAAAATGGTCTCAGGGTTCGCCACCTGACGAATCTCTCCATCCTGCAAGACAGCAATACGATCACCTAATTTCAAAGCTTCATCCGTATCATGGGTCACAAAAATCGTTGTCATCCCAAACTCTTTATGCAATTCTTTCGTCAAAACCTGCAACTGTTTTCTCGAAATAGCATCCAAGGCTGAAAAGGGCTCATCCATGAGGAGAATCTTAGGCTGACCAATCATGGCACGGACAATGCCGACCCGTTGCTGTTCTCCACCAGATAATGCACTCGGAAGTCGATGCCCATACTCATCTATCGGTAAACCAACCTTAGCCAAAAGCTCTTCTGTTTTCTGAGCAATTTCTTCCTTAGTCCAGCCCTTCATTTCTGGAATGAGGGCAATATTTTCCGCAACCGTTAGATTGGGAAACAGAGCAATGGCCTGTAAAACATAGCCAGTAGAAAGACGAAGCTCACGCTCATCATAGTCTTTGATGCGCTTACCATCCATGTATATATTTCCATCAGTTGGTTCCAAAAGACGGTTAATCATCTTGATCATGGTCGTCTTACCAGACCCAGAAGGTCCAACTAAAACCATGAACTCCCCATTCTCAATCCGTAAATTGACATCTCTCAAAACATCTTTTTCTGTGTAGCGCAAGGCTACATTTTTGTATTCAATCATTCTTTGTCCTCAATTTAAAATTTTCCTCGATTGGTCAAGTTACCAAACTTTTAATAACTAATTTATCCCACTCTAAACCTCATTTTCCTTCTCTTTCAGATTAGCCAAAATTCTTTCTTGAAAGGCTTCAAACTGCCTAATTTCCTCTTCTGAAAATCCTTTGTAACAGATAGTATCCAATCTCTGACTGACACGTTGCCCAACTTCTTTCTGGGACTTGCCCAACTCTGTTAAAACTAAATACTTCTTACGCTTATCTTCTCCACACGGACTGACAGTTATAAGATTTTGTTCCTCTAGCTTTTTTATCATAGTCGTCAGCGTATTATTAGCAAGCCCAGTCGCAAGCGCAATATCTGTCGCAGTTGCACAGCCCGTCTTACTATTCCATAAAACCGCTAAAATCTTTCCCTGCTCACTCCGATAAAGAGAGTCAGGGTCTTGTCTCAGTAACTTTTGAAAAATCCGCCCATTCAACAAACGAATATGATGGGCTACCAAATGACAATATTTCATGAAACCTCCAATTTATTTCCATATCGATACGAATGAAAACATTATAATACTTATTATTCTAACTGTCAACTATTTCGATTTAGAACTAATTTTTCTCAGTAAAAAATCTCCTACTCAAGGTAGAAGATTTCAATCTTATAAACTTAATCCGTCATGTCTGATACCAAAGTTCGACGCTCCAATGGAATACTGCACATAACTAACAAGAAAATGAAGCCTGACTGAATCCAGAAAAGGGCCAAGTCAAAGATTCCATGCACAGCAACCACTGTAAGGAAAGATAGATAAAGACCGATAATTGGACGTTTCCCCGACTCCTGACTCATATCCATCATCAAACGAACAGGAGCAACAGAAGACAAAGCTAATAAAATGGTTCCCACAATTCCGTAACTCAGAATCGTATCAATATAAAGGCTGTGAGCATGTTCATGATAAGGAGCATTTATCCGAGGATAAGAGTGCATATAGGTCAATGGCCCCTCCCCCCAAAAAGGATTTTGCTTAAACAAGGCCATCCCAGCATCCCAGATAGAAATGCGTTCTTCCATAGAGGAATCTAAAGTCCCCATCCGAACTCCCAAATCACTAGAAAAAAGGAAACTCAAGCCAATCGCAAAGACCCCGATACTAAGCCAAAAGGCCTTCCAGTTTTTAATGGTTGTAAAGAGATAAATGATGGCTCCAGCGATAATAGCAGGAAAGGCAGTTCGATTTTGCGTAAAGTTCAATCCAAAGAGATTAACAAAGCCTGCAATCACACAGAATACCTTCAACCAATTCAACTTGGTCGTTGTAAAGAGATAGAAGGCAATCATGATACAGAAACAACAAATAATTCCATAGTAATTAGGATTAAAAAAGGTCACTTCTGCCCGATTCTGATGCCATACCTGCATATTGGGCGAAAGAAAGGCATAGTTAAATTTCTTTACAATTTGGAAATGCTCCAAAGTAGCAAAAGCCGCAGAGAGCACACTACCAAACAAGATTGTCTGCAGTATCAGTCGAAAGAAAGCATGTGTCAGACGTTTCTGGTAGAAACTAAAGAAAATGAGGAAGAGAAACATCAGTAAAGATGCAACCAATCCAAGCCAATTCTTAGCGACGATAGAGATGATACTACTGTAGGCAATAAAAAAGAGAAGTACAGGATGTTTGGCCAATCCTTTGATAATTCCCTTCATCTCCCCAGTAACAAGTAAACCTATCAAATATAAAGCAAAGAGCCCTAAGAATAAATAAAAAGGTAAAAAGATACTTATGATCATCAAATATAAAAAGAAATCTTTTTTCGAAAGCCCTCTTATCTTATCCAGTAATCCAATTGATTTCAAAACGGATCCTTTCTGTTCTGGATTTCTCCAGAAGATAAATGCTAAACTATCTTTATATTCTACCATTTTTTCCGTCATTTGGGAACAATGAACACGTTTTCACCACAAAAAATTCTATCATCAATATAGCACTAGAACTGAATTTTTCTGCCGTTTTCCACTACTTGATAGGTCTGACTTTGCAAATCAATTTCTGCTACTGCTGTTACGGACTTGTCTTTATTTTGACGTTTGATTACAATGCTGTGAGCTGTTGGTGTTTCTATCTCAATAGTCCCTTCTAGGTCAAAGGCCTCTGATTGATTACGAAAAGAAAATAGATTGAGAAGGGCCTTCACCACAGGACGTTGAACTTCTTCTGCTATTTCCTCGTTGCTATAGTAATGACGATTAATATTTCGACCTTCTTTGGTTTCTTCTAAAAATTTCAAGTCATTTTTTCCTGCTAATAGACCCACATAGTAAACCTGAGGAATGCCTGGAGCAAAAACTTGAATCAAACGAGCAAGGAAGTACTTGACATCATCATCTCCAAGTGCTGAATAATAGGTTGAATTGATTTGGTAGATATCTAGATTGTTATACTCTGCACTAGAGTACTTGCGTTTGACATTCGCTCCAACCTTATAGAGTTCATTTGAAGCATAGTCAATTTCCTCATCAGTCAGGATATCTTTGACATCCACCACTCCAATCCCATCATGAGTATCTAGTGTCGTAAATTGCTTCATCGAGCTCATCTTCAACCACTTGGCCAAACGCTCTGTTCTGGAACTGTAAAGAGTATAAAGAGTCACCATTGGAAGGGCAAAATCGTAAACATAGTAATTATGATCCGCTATTTTAAACTGAATCGAATAGTGTTCATGAATCTCAGGTAAAAGCTCTGCCCCATACTCAGCAGCGATATCTCGAACTTTGTCCAATAAATTCCAAATATCTGGTTCCACAAAGAAATCATTGGTATCCAATTTCTTCACTGCATAAGCAAAGGCATCTAGACGAATCAAATCACACCCGTTACTTGCTAGATGTTGAATGGTCTTACGGATGAATCTCATCGTTACTTCTTTGGTCACATCAAGATCAATCTGCTCCTCACCAAAGGTATTCCACAAATGTTCTACTGAACCATCTGCAAATACAATCTCTTGCTTTGGTGCACGATCCTTACGCTTGTAGATTAAATCTACGTCAGACTGTGTCGGACGGTTCTCTGGCCAAAACTTATCCCAGTTTAAAAAGAGATCTTTAAATTCACTGGCTTCATGTTTTTCTTGATAGTCCCTATAATACTTAGATTGACGAGAAATATGATTAATCATAAAGTCAAACATAAGATAATATTTCTCACCTAAACGCTTAACGTCCTCCCAATCACCAAAAGCTGAATCCACTTCATCATAGTCAACTGGCGCAAATCCACGATCACCTGTTGATGGGAAAAATGGTAGAAGGTGAACTCCCCCAATAGCATCGCCAAAATGTTCTTCCAAATTCTCATATAAGTCTTTAAGATTATTTCCAAGACTATCTGAGTAAGTAATCAACATAGTTTTATTTTGAATGGTCATAGATGTTCTCCTTTTTCTGATGAAAGCCAAGTCTTATATGACCTGGCTTTGTAAATGAAAGATATTTTTAGATTTTTGTTCAGTACTAATATAGACTGCAAGCAACTAAGTACTACTTTCTTTTTTCTACATAGAATTGTCAATAAGCTGAACTGTTCCTCTATGTATGGAATTATAAATTCCCTAAGCACTTTCTTACTTCACTGCCCCGTTACTCATTCCTGAAATGATATGTTTTTGGAAGATGAGGTAGACAATGGTTATCGTTACAATTCCCACAATATAAGATGCAAAACTTGGACCATAGTCATTGAAGTACTGACCTTGGTAGTTGTATTGGAAGAGAGGCAAAGTCCACATCTTGGAATCCTTATTCAGAATCAAGAGTGGCAACATAAAGTCATTCCAGAACCAGAGAGCATTGATAATCAAAGTTGTCGCATGCATGGGCTTCAACATTGGAAAAATGATTCGACGATAAATTGTAAAACGATCAGCCCCATCAATTTCCGCAGCTTCGTCCAAACTATCTGGTACACTGATTTTTATATAACCAACATACAAGAAGAGAGTCTGTGGAATAGCATAAGTTAGGTAGAGTATTACTAGCCCCCACATATTTGCTAGACCGAGTTTACTCATCATAACTGTGATGGGAATCATAATCACCTGAAATGGAACAAATATCCCTAAAATCAAGAGCGAATACATAATTGCAAAGGCTTTTTTCTTGGACATATTTCGAGCAATGGAATAAGCTGCAGCTGGTATAAAGAAAGCTACTACAATCAATGATAACACCGTAATAACTGCTGAATTCCAGAAATAGCCTCCAATTCCATCCGAAATTAATCGTTCATAATTACTTAAGGTAAAAGGATTGGGCAAACTAAAGAAATGATTCATGATATCCTTAGTTGTCTTGAAAGAACTAAATACCGTTACCAACAAAGGAACAAGTATAAGAATACCACCGACTATCAAGAGGACGTATTTCCAAAACTGATTCAATTTTTCTTCTTTTTTCATGTGTAGGACTCCTCTATTAGATTTCAAATTTCTTTGATAGTTTAATTTGGATCAGAGAAACAATTCCAATAATTAAGAATAAAATCAAGGCAATTGCATTCGCATATCCATATTGATTACTCTTGAAAGCATAGTTGTAGACTAAAAGTCCAAGAGACGTTGTAGCATTATTTGGACCACCACTCGTCAACGCAAAAATCTGGTCAAAGGCTGTCAAACCGGACTTAAGAGCCAGAATAAAAACCATAGAGATCGTTGGCAGTAAATAGGGCAATTCAATCTTCCAAAAAGTTTGTTTACTTGTTGCACCATCAATTGATGCTGCCTCTAAAATATCATTTGGAATACTCTGAAGACCAGCAAGAAAGAGAATGATTGGCATAGCTACTCCTTGCCATAGAAGAACAAAAATAGTTGCCACTACCGCTCCGACAGGTGTTCCTAATAGGCTCTCTTGTAAAAAACCAAGCCCTAAAATTCTTCCAATCGTTGGAAGTCCATAGTTGAAAAATTGTTTAAAAATCAAGGAAACTGTCAAACCAGACAAAACAGCCGGGAAAAAGAACCAAGCTCTAAAGAAGGTCTGCCCCTTCATCTTAGAATTTAAGGCTCGTGCCACAACCATCCCAATCGTAATCTCTCCAATAATCAATGCCAGAGTTAAAATCAAAGTAAAGGCTATGGCTGTGAAGAATTTCCCATCAATCATCAACAATTTGTAGTTATTCAAACCAACAAATTTATAATTATAGGTCAATCCAGTCCAGTTAGTCAAACTATAGAAAGCACCTTGTACCATTGGAAAGTAAAAGAAGATAGCTTGTAAAGCAAGCGGGATGAGCAAAAATGTCCAACCCCAGTATTTATTTAAAAATTTTCGAATAGCCATATCATCTTAACTCCTATTCTAGTCCAAATCTGCCTTCATTGGATTAAAGAAAGCATTGAGATTGTTTGCCATATTTTTCAGATTTTTATCCATCAGGTAACCTGCACTTAGATTAAAAAAGTCTTCTTCAGAGTTCCAGCGTTGGCCCAACCAAACATAATGTTTGTCCGTAAAAGCCAGTTTAGAAATAGCTGCAAGCGCTGAATCTTCTTTTTCCTGTATGCCTTTTACCGCAACAGGTGATCCATCTACATCATAGTATGACTGCATAGCTTTTGGACTAGTCATATAGCTGATAAATTCTTCGGTTTCCTTAGGGTGTTTGGTAGTAGCTGAAGTTGATAATGCCATATCCCCTGCACCAACAGTGACTTCTTTTCCTACTTCTTCTCCAGGAAAGGAAAACATCCCCACCTCAAATTTTGGATCCTGTTGATTAATTGCGGCTAATGCCCATGATCCTTGTGGCATCATCAAGGCTTTTTCACTCGAAAATGCTACCACCGCATCATTATAAGAGGCTCCACGCCAACCATCTTGAGCATTATCTGCTAATAAATCGAGTCGTTCTGCATCTGCTTTTAAAATAGCATCATCTGCAGAGATTGCGTTTGGTTTTGAAAAGCGAAGATAGTTATTAGCCGCATCTCCACTACCCGTAAGAGTAATGAGAGAAAGTTGGTGGTAACCATTTAATGTCCAGCCTTCATTGCCTGCAACCGCAAACGGAGAATTTCCACTATCTTTTATCTTTTTAACAATCTCTTGAAACTCTTTAAAAGTCTTCGGTTCCTCAAGTCCTAATTCTTTAAACTTCGTTTTATTGTAATAGATTCCATAAAGGTTGGCCGTTAAAGGCACACTATAAATCTTGTTATTGATTGCATACTTTTCGGCATAGTCATTCTTGATGTTCTCAAGATAGGGTTTTCCTGTCATATCTGAAAAATAACCTGCCTTCGCCCACTCCTGGAAATCCATATTTTGAGGATAGATATTAATAATATCTGGAACATCTCCTGATAAAATCCGAGTCTTTAGAACAATTCCAGCTGAAGGTACTGTAGTCAGCTTCACATCAATATTAGGGTGTTCCTTCTCAAAATCATCCACTATCCTTTGCAAGGTATCTGCCATCTCGGTCTTCTGGTTAAAAAACTCAATCGTTACCTTGCCATCAGTTGATTGATTGTTCTGACCACAAGCCACTAGGCCTAGTAAACTTGCCCCAGCTACTAAAAGAAAACCTGCTTTCTTATACCATTTCATTGGAATGCCTCCTTGATAAATTTATACGCTTTTATTATAGTCTTTTGAATTTATACTGTCTACTCAAAAAATCTCCTGGTGATAAGGTAACAGTTAAACCTGCATACATGAGCTCTGCACCCGAGTAAACAATGTTTGTCCCTTCCAGCTCATAAAGCCCTTCCACCTCCAAATCTTTCAGTTTCAAGGTGGTTTCCATTGTTTCCACAACTGATAGGACTCGGACGTAGGTTACAATCGTTTGATTTCCATAGTTAAATTGCACAGCTGCTTCATTGGATTCAGCATCGGGATTGATTAACCTATACTGATTTCCCAACTGGACTACTGGTCGCAATTCATTATACAAGTTCACCTGATTAGCAATCTCAGCCTTCTCTTCATCTGATAAACTTGTCAAATCAAGCTCATAGCCCAGATTTCCCATCATTGCCACATGACCGCGAGTTTCCAATGGTGTCATTCGTCCCATCTGATGATTTGGTACTGCTGACACATGAGCCCCCATGGAAATGGTTGGATAGAGATAGGATGAACCGTATTGAATTGGTAAACGTGCAATTGCATCAGTATTATCACTAGCCCAGACTTGTGGGAAATAACGCATCATACCAAGATCATTTCGTCCACCACCACCAGAGCAAGACTCAAAGAGAATATGACTATGTTTCTCTGTCAGATAAGAAACGAGTTCGTAAAGCCCCAGCATGTACTGATGAGATTGCATCTGGGTTTCCAAGTAGGCTGAACCATTCCCCAGATTAGTGATATTGCGGTTCATATCCCATTTGATGTAGTCAATTTTATGATAAGAGAGGAGTTCATCTAAAACATTTTTCAAATATTCTACTACCTGAGGATTGGCAAGATTAAGTACTAATTGATTTCGAGAATAGGTATGCTCATAACCTGGAACCTGAATAGCCCAGTCAGGATGTTTACGATACAAGTCGCTATCAACAGAAATCATCTCAGGTTCTAACCAAAGCCCAAACTGCAAACCTCTTTCATGGATCGCTGAAATCAGACTTTCTAGGCTTCCACCCAGCTTTTTCTCATTAACAACCCAATCACCTAAAGCACGATTATCATCAAAGCGATTACCAAACCACCCATCATCTAATACAAAAAGTTCAATTCCAACTTTCTTAGCTTCATCAGCTAGTTCTAACAGTTTTTCTTTCTGAAAGTCAAAGTAGGTAGCTTCCCAGTTATTGATTAGAAT
The DNA here is from genome assembly GCF_026782085.1 of Streptococcus oralis. Classification (GTDB taxonomy): domain Bacteria; phylum Bacillota; class Bacilli; order Lactobacillales; family Streptococcaceae; genus Streptococcus; species Streptococcus oralis_DA. Next base: position 3,690 of record NZ_JAKUVW010000002.1, on the reverse strand, counting down.
TGGACGCTCTTTTTTAGAAAATTTACTTGGCATAATGTGCTTAAGTACAAAATTCTGACTTTCATGACTAATACCAGTTAATCCCTTATCTGAATAGGTCACTAAAGCTACCGGTGTTTCAAAGTTTTCCTCAGGATCTAACTTCCAAGAAAAATTTTCTGGATTAATTCCAATAGCCACCCGAACTTCATTCAGTTGATTCTTTTGGACAAAAGCTTCGAAGTTTCCACTATACATCAGTTGTAGAGCAAACACATTCCCAGCATCCTCTGTAACTCCTTGATCACATAATAGAAGAGCTGGTGTTTGAGCATGCCCAGAAGCTCCACGGTTCGAACTAATTGAAAAGATTCCTTGCTCTACCTGTTGACGTCGAACAGTCTTTTCACGAGCATAAGCTCCCTGTAAAGTCACCATTTCATAAGCTGCAGCAGGAAAATCAGCCATAAAAGAAAAGTCCTTATGGATGACAACTTCCTGATTACTATTATTTTCGAATTTGCTGTAACTAGCAATTGTCGCATCATTATCAAAAGCCGTATAATACAAAGTAAGACTAAGTTTAGCTTGAGGATCTTTTAAAATCAAGGCAAGCGTCTCTGTAGCATCCATGCTGTGAGGAGAAGGTAAGCCCTGTGGACCATTCTGACCTTTTAAAATCTTTGCTTCTACAAATCGAAAGTCTGTTACTTCAGTTGCATCATGTTGAATCTGTAAAGTTGGTTTTCTAAAGTCACCCAAACCATGTTGTCCAAAAATCTGACGTTGCGTATCCAAACTAAAGGTTCGATTAGTAGCTATGGGATTACCAGAAAAAGCATGATCGCGTTCGTAAACACTATTAGCCCCTCTATAGTTCTTAATAGTCTTTCCTAAATGTTTTAATAATAAGAACCCATCCCTATTTTCAATAATCAAACTTAAACTTTTACTCTCAACGTAAAATAGATTATTCTCTATTCGAACTCCCATAAATTGTACCTCATCCATTTCTTGATAAAATTTTATCACATAAAAGCGCTTTCTAAAATAGAGAAATGTATACAAAGTATGGTAAAATGTTAGGTAGGAGGTGGCCCATGCTCGTTTTTTCAGAATACCAGACTGGAACAATTGATCTCTCTCTTAGCTTCTACGGTTATGAAGAATGCACGCCTAACTATTCTTTTGGCCCAGCTATTCGAGATACCTATGTACTACATTACATTACTAAAGGAAAAGGTCAATTCCATTATAAGGGGAAAATTGTTGATTTAAAGGCAGGAGATTTCTTTTTACTAAAACCAGATGAATTAACATTCTATCAAGCAGATAACCAGGATCCTTGGGCTTACTACTGGTTGGGGATCACTGGAGGGAGGACACCCGACTACTTTGCTCTATCTCAAATTTCTGACCAATCCTACCTCATCCAGTCAAATAACTGTCATACACAGACAACTGCAAAACTCATCTCAGATATTGTCCGCTTTGCTCAGATTACAAAAACTAATGAATTGGCTCAACTCCACATCATGGGACAACTCCATGAACTAATGTTTCATCTAGGAACGATTGCTCCCAATCAGAAAAAAGAGAATATTTCATCAACCCACCAACTCTATCTTGACTGCAAACGATTAATTGATAGTCACTATCCACAATCGCTCACCATTCAAGATTTAGCAAAAGAGCTATCGGTTCATAGAAGTTACTTGACTAGTGTGTTTAAAGAATTTCACCAACTCTCTCCAAAAGAATATTTACTTTTCGTTCGAATGAACCGTGCGCAACAGTTACTAGAACACACAAATGAAACGATCAAAGTCATTGCATATTCTGTAGGTTTTTCAGACCCACTACATTTCTCAAAAGCCTACAAACAGTTTTTTCATAAAACACCTAGTCAAACTCGAAAGGAATACTCTCACTCCCTCTTAGCTAGAAAGGAAAATCAATGAAATCACACCAACTAGTCTACCAAATATTAGCTAGAGAAAACGATTATGTTAGCGGAGAAAAAATCGGAGAAGAACTGAATTTAAGCCGTACATCTATATGGAAAGCGATCCAACGTCTTCAACAAGAAGGCCTAGAAATTGATAGTATCAAAAATAGAGGCTACAAGCTTATTCAAGGAGATCTGATATTGCCTGATTTGATTCAGGAGAACACCAACTTAACCATTCGCTACAAACCTGAGACCAAATCAACACAAACAGATGCAAAAGAAGGGATTGAAGCTGGAAACAAAGGAAATACACTCTATCTTTCAACCTGTCAGACGGCAGGTCGTGGCCGATTTCAGCGCCCCTACTATTCTCCATCTCAGGGTGGGATCTATATGTCCCTGCATATACAACCCAATCTTCCCTATGAAAAACTCCCATCCTATACTCTCCTTGTAGCTGCTGCAGTCTACAAAGCAATTAAAAATCTAACTATGATAGAAGTAGATATCAAATGGGTAAATGACATCTACTTTAAAAATAAAAAGATAGCAGGTATCCTCACCGAAGCAATGACATCAGTTGAGACAGGCTTGGTTACAGACGTCATTATCGGACTGGGTATAAATTTTTCTATAAGAGACTTCCCAGAAGACCTAAAAGAAAAAGCAGGCAGCCTATTTATGCCACCTGCACCAATTAGTCGTAATGAGCTCATCAGCGAAATATGGAATTGTTTCTACAATACGGTTCCAGATGAGCTATTTTATATCTATAAAGAAAGATCAATAGTTCTTGGAAAAGAAGTCACCTTCCAGCTAGATGAAAAAATGCAAAAAGGTCTAGCAAAAGAAATCTCAGAATCTGGTCAACTTCAACTCGAACTTGAAGATAAACATACTATCTGGCTAAATAGCGGAGAAATATCACTAACAAATTGGTAATAAACAAATCCCCTTTTAATGATTTAGAAGGGGGATTTGCTTACAAAAAAAAGAGCCTAACAGCTCTCTTAACTCACGGAGAATGGGGGATTCGAACCCCCGCGCCGGTTACCCGACCTAACGATTTAGCAAACCGTCCTCTTCAGCCTCTTGAGTAATTCTCCTATTAATGGGCACGAGTGGACTCGAACCACCGACCTCACGCTTATCAGGCGTGCGCTCTAACCACCTGAGCTACGCGCCCAAGTTCAAAAACTTGGTATGAACTTTCGTTCAAAGCGGGTGACGAGAATCGAACTCGCGACAACAGCTTGGAAGGCTGTAGTTTTACCACTAAACTACACCCGCTTAATAAAACAAATATGGCGCGAGACGGAATCGAACCGCCGACACATGGAGCTTCAATCCATTGCTCTACCAACTGAGCTACCGAGCCAAATTGCGGGAGCAGGATTTGAACCTACGACCTTCGGGTTATGAGCCCGACGAGCTACCGAGCTGCTCCATCCCGCGTTAATATAAAAAGGAGGATGTGGGATTCGAACCCACGCACGCTTTTACACGCCTGACGGTTTTCAAGACCGTTCCCTTCAGCCGGACTTGGGTAATCCTCCATTATTTACAATGGACCTTGTAGGACTTGAACCTACGACCACTCGGTTATGAGCCGAGAGCTCTAACCAGCTGAGCTAAAGGTCCAACAAGATCAATATAGCGGCGAAGGGGATCGAACCCCCGACCTCCCGGGTATGAACCGGACGCTCTAGCCAGCTGAGCTACACCGCCATGAATCGGGAAGACAGGATTCGAACCTGCGA
>NZ_JAKUVW010000001.1:171388-171537 GCF_026782085.1 Streptococcus oralis | reverse complement strand
ACAAATTCATGTGTTGCCTTGTAAGTTGGTGCTGGGGTAAATTCCCAAGTACCGACGAAGTGGGCATCCGCTCCATTGATGGTTTCTGATGCCTTGTCGTAGGACTTGAAGCTCCAAGTACCTTCTGCTGTCTTCACTTCTGTTTTACT